>CAZMMO010000271.1:0-3398 GCA_964567365.1 uncultured Rhodanobacteraceae bacterium
GCCTTCTTGGCCGCCGGACGCTTGGCAGCCGTCTTCCTGGTCGCCTTCTTGCGGGCCGTCGTCTTCTTGGCGGCCTTCTTCACCGTCTTCTTGGCGGCACTCTTGCGAACCGCCTTCTTGGTGGCCTTGCGTGCGGCCGCCTTGCGGGTGCTCTTCTTGACCGCCTTCTTGGCGGTGCTCTTGCGAACCGCCTTCTTGGCAGCCTTCTTGGCCGCCGGACGCTTGGCGGCACTCTTCTTGGCAGTGGTCTTGCGGGTCGCCTTCTTGGCGGCCGGTTTCTTTGCAGCTTTCTTTGCAGTAGCCATGGTTCGTCTCAGCTCCTCATCAGTTGGCAGTGGTTGCCCAGTAAAAGCATGCAGGAACGCCTCGCACAAAAGATCGCTGTTCGTGGCGTGCCGCAGGTTGCTCACCTGACGACGCGTACGTTCATTGGAAAGCAGTCGCAGTACATGCAGTGGAATCGAGACGGTGACTTTGCGAACGGCCCCCGCCTTGTCCCCATGCTTCACGTACGGCTTGACGTATTTCACAACCTTCCTCACGCGCGCGTCGTCATTGCTGGCAAAAACTATTCCGTAAAAAACCCGGTGTCAATCAATTTGATGCATGAAATCAAGGTGTCACGAGCAGCCATGCGCGCCATTCCCGCGGCACCCCTACCGGCAAACCCCGGAGCCAGGAAAACATAAAGACGTATAGACGTCTTTACGAAAACATGGCCCTCGTTGCTGGAACTCTCCGAATACCGCATGGGGCAACGTTATACGGCCACCACACGTCGAATCCGACAGCGCGGGATCGCCGCTGCGATACACGGCGGTTTTTTCATGGAGGCAAGGAGTGCCGACCTCGATCCGTCACTGAACGCAAGGCAATCACGTTTGACATTTTTTTCGTGCCCACGCAAAAAGGCCGGCATGTGCCGGCCCGTTTTGCGACGACGCGAAGATTCAGTGCTCGTCTTCTTCGAGCAACTCGGCATAGGCATCCGGGTCGAGCAGGTTGTCCAGGTCGTCCTTGTCGTCGGGTTTGATCACGAACAACCAGCCTTCGCCGTAGGCATCCTCGTTGATGAGTTCAGGCTGGTCGTTCAAGGCTTCGTTGACGGCCGTCACCTCGCCCGCGACCGGCGGGTAGATGTCCGAGGCCGCCTTGACCGACTCCACCACCGCGGCGCCGGTGTCGGCGTCGACGCGCGCACCGACTTCGGGAAGCTCCACGTAGACCAGGTCGCCAAGCAGCTCCTGGGCATGCTCGGAAATGCCCACGCGCACCGTGCCGTCGTCTTCGAGGCGGGCCCATTCATGGGACTTGAGAAATTTCAGATCGCCGGGAATGTCGCTCATGGGTCGGTTCCTCTGCTGGATGCGTGCGAAGCGCAATTCTACTCGCAGCGAGCGGGGCAAAAACACCCTCGGGGCATCATCTCTCAGATGCCCTCGCGCGGCTTGCCGTCGCGCACGAACGGGTACTTGACCACGCGGACCGGCACCTGCCGTCCGCGGATGTCCACCTTGACCTCGCCCAGCTCGCCGGCCGGCACGCGCGCAAAGGCGATAGCCTTCTCCAGGGTCGGCGCAAACACGCCGGAAAGGATCACGCCCTCGCCGGCGCCGGTCAGCACCTTCTGGCCATGCCGCAACACGCCCCTGGCGTCCATGACCAGGCCCACCATGCGCCGCGGCACGCCGTCGGCCTTCTGCTTCTCCAGGGCGGCACGGCCGATGAAGTCGCGGCCCTCGTCCAGGGAGACCGTCCAGCCCAGGTTGGCTTCCCAGGGCGTGACGTCCTGGTCCATGTCCTGGCCATAGAGATTCATGCCGGCTTCCAGGCGCAAGGTGTCGCGCGCGGCCAGGCCGGCTGGCACCACGCCCTTTTCGCGCAGGGCATTCCACAAGTCGGCCGCATGCTCGGCCGGCAGCATGATCTCGAAACCGTCTTCGCCGGTATAGCCGGTGCGCGCCACGAACAGCGGCACGCCGTGCAGACCCTGCGCGGCCGCGGCATGAAAGCGGGCCATGGCCTCGATGCGCGCACGGTCGACTTCGGCCAGCAGATCCAGCACGATGGCGCGCGCCTGCGGCCCCTGCACGGCGATCATGGCGAAATCCGGGCGCGGCTTGACCTCGACCTCGAACGCGCGGGCCTGCTCGCGGATCCAGGCGATGTCGCCCTCGGCGGTGGCGGCGTTGACCACGGTGCGGAAAAAGGTGTCGCCCAGGTCGTAGACGATGAGGTCGTCGATGACCCCGCCGCGCTCGTTGAGCATGCAGGTGTACAACGCCTTGCCGGTTTCCAGCTTGTCGATGTCGTTGGCCAGCAGGTAGCGCAGGAAATCACGCACGCGCGCACCGTGCAGGTCCACCACGCGCATGTGCGAGACGTCGAACATGCCGGCAGCGCGACGCACGGCGTGATGCTCCTCGATCTGCGAACCGTAGTTGACGGGCATGTCCCAGCCGCCGAAGTCGACCATGCGCGCCCCCGACTCGCGATGGATGGCGTTGAGTACGGTTTTTTGCGTCATGGGGAGCCACCGAACGGAGGAGGATCGCCATTATGACCGCGCACCAGCCGCCCGCCAACCCGAAGGCCACGGCACACGCCGACACCCCCCACGCGGAACGTTTCCATGCGGAACCTCAGGAGGACAGCACGGACTCGACCGGGTAGGCCGGCTCGGCATCCAGGGCCGAGGCGCACACGGCAGCCAGTTCCAGCAGGCGCAGGTCCGACCCGCGCGGGCCGACCAGTTGCATGCCCACCGGCAGGCCGTCGGGCAGGGTGCCCATGGGAATGCTCACCGCCGGGCACGCGGCCAGGCTGGCAAAGGCGGTCAGATCGGCCTGGTTGTCCGGTACCGGGCCGTCGAGCGGGAACGCGCCCTGCGGAGTGGTCGGCAGGATCAGCACGTCCACCTGCGCGAACAGGCGGCGCATTTTCAGGCCGGCCGCGTCCAGCACGCGATCGGCGATGGCGTAGTCGGCGGCCGTCTTGCCCGCGGCGTAATCGAGCATGTGGCGAAAGCCGTCGGAAACCGGGAATTCGGCGTCGGCCAGGTCGCGCCGGAACGTGCCCAGCATTTCCGCCTCCATCAGCAACAGGCCGGCGCGGCGCGTGCGCGCGAAATCCCAGTCGCTGAAATCGACCTGGTGACGTTCGCCCAGTTCATAGGGCAGTTTTTCCAGCGCCGCCTGGAACACCTCGATCACCGTCGGCTCCACGCCCAGCGCGGCCAGGTCGGGCAACAGGCCGGTGCGCAACCTGCCCGGCTCCCAGTCCGGCGGCGCCAGGGCCACGCGGCGATGCCGCGAGCGCGCATCGTCGGCGTCGTAACCGGCCAGCACCTGCAGCAGCACGGTCAGGTCGTCGACGCTGCGCGCCAACAGACCAACCGC
>CAZMMO010000272.1:0-3377 GCA_964567365.1 uncultured Rhodanobacteraceae bacterium
GAACGGCGCGTGGAGCTTGAGGCTGACGCCCTTCGATACCTCAGGGCGAACGGACCTCGTTTTCGCGATTGATCGGTTTTTCGAGGTTCCCTGAAGGGAAAGACACGGGATTCCTGCGTGCGCAGGAAGGACGAACGAGTGGATGATTTCTCGAGGTCCTCGGTGGAATGGCGTCCCCGGTGTTGCTGAAACCGTGGCGCCCCGATCGCCATGCAGAACAGGGATCGCCGCGCTGGAGAGGATAACGCGCACCCCGTCCCCGGGTGGTTTTGAAGCGTTGGCCCCGGCGCGAATGCGGTCATGGCTGGCAGGCCTCCACCGTGATCCGGCGCGTGTCGTGGATGGAGTGCAATGGTGTGTCGGGGGCTTCCTGCAGGTCGCGGTCCAGGTGCTGCAGGTACCAGCTGGCCGCACCGACCACGCCCAGCTGGCCGTGTTCGATCAGCCGTATGGGCACGCGCTCGAGAAAGGCGCGGGTCTGGCCCTTGGCCAGGAAGCGCGCGAGGAAATCGCTGCGCGCGAGGAAATCGCGGATGTGCGGCACGATGCCGCCGGCCAGGTAGATGCCGCCGCTGGCGTTGTAGAGCATGGCCAGGTTGCTGACGAAGCTGCCCAGCAATGCGCAGAAGGTATCCAGCGTCTGGCGGGCCAGGGCGTCGTCGCCCCGCAGCGCGCTGCGGGTGATGGCCCGGGGGTCGTCGATCGGCGCCGGTTCGTGGCGGTATTTCCCCAGGGCGCGGTACAGGTTGAGCAGCCCCGGGCCGGACAGCACGTGTTCGTAGGAGACGTACTGGTCGGTCTGCGCCAGGATGTCCCGCACCCGCGCTTCCAGCTCGTTGCCGGGCGCCAGGTTGATCTGGCCGGCCTCGGTCGGCAGGACCGTCGGCCGCGGAGAGCCGGGAACCAGCACCGCCGAACCCAGGCCGGTACCCGGGCCGACCACGATGACCGGTCCCTCGTCGCTGGCCCGGGAGCACTGGCTGAGCAGGGTGGTCGTGCCCGCGTCGATGTACGGCGTGGCGTAGGCCAGGGCTTCGAAATCGTTGATCAGCGACAACTTGCCCAGGCCCAGTTCCTGGCGCAGTTGCCTGGTGTCGACGGCCCAGGGCAGGTTCTGGTTGATGACCACCCCGTCGAGCATGTAGCCGGCGCAGGCCAGCACGCAATGGCTGACGTGCACCTCGTGCTCGGCCATGAACCGGTGCAGGATCTGGCCCAGGCTGGCGTAGTCGGCGCCGATGTAGGTGGTATAGCTGGTAACGTGGGCGCAGCCGTCGGCGGTGCGATGCACGAGCCCCAACCGGGCATGGGTGCCGCCCACGTCGGCGGCCAGAAAAGCCGTGGCGGCGGGGTCCGCGGTGTACGCAGCACACTGGGTCACGCGTGAGGCCTCCCCTCGATGGTGGTCCTAGGAGCCTGGGCGGCGGCAGCCATCCGGGCGGTAAAGCCTGCTGCACGGTCCCTATTTCCGCCGCTTCTTGACCCATGGAACTACCATGGGCCGGCGAACCGTCGAAAATCTGTCCTCGTGCGTCGAACTTTTCGCCTCGAATGTTTCTGCCGCCCGGGCTCCTGGTGATAAAGGCGCGCCGGTTGTCCCTGGGGTCACCTCCCGCCTGGGGGTTGAGTCTGCTATTTGATGTTAACGTTGTCAAGCTTCGGCTCGGAAGAGAATCCGGGAAGCATGGTGCGGGCTTTGGGGGTAGGTTTGCAGGCATAGCCGTTCGGGTGAAACAACCGGTACTAATTGATTTTTCATCGAATGGAGACAGAGGGAGCGAGGTGAGAACGGACCGGGCACGGCTTTGCGCCGGAACATCCCATCCCCGCATCGACCCGACTTCAGAGACGAATTTTCCACCACTTATGTTAACGTTTATATCAACCCTCCCGCCGCTTGTAGGAGCGCACCCGGGCGCGACAGCCACAAGGCTCAAGGAACGAAAGGCCCTGCCCGCCGACACGAAACCCTCCGACCGTCACAACACAGTTCGCGTGGCGAACAGGCTCTGTGTCAGCGGACGGTGCCCGCCCCACCAAGGCATCGGGCGCCGTTGCGGTTCGACTCGTGGATGAGGAGCCGCCCGGCGCATTGACGGCCCGTCGCCGGCGCGCGGGCGAATCATCTTCTGCCCGAATCTGTCAGAATCCCCCGTATGCGTATCGCCACCATCAGAGACGTTGCCAAGCGTGCCGGGGTTTCGCTGCAAACCGTGTCGCGGGTGGTCAACAAGGAGTCTTCGGTACGACCGTCCACCCGGGTCCGGGTCCAGAAGGCCATCGAGGAACTGCATTACACGCCGGATCTGTCGGCACGCAGCTTGCGCAGCGCCAAGGCGTATGCCATCGGCCTGGTCTACGACAACCCCAACTCCCACTACGTCATCAGCGCCCAGAACGGCGCGCTGGCGGTGTGCCGCGAAACGGGTTTCGGCCTGCAGATCCATCCTTGCGACTCGACCCTGCCGCACCTGGCCGAGCAGTTGCTGGACCTGGTACGGCGTTCGCGCCTGGCCGGCCTGGTGCTGGCGCAACCGCTGTCCGACCGGACCGAGTTGATCCGTCATCTCACCGAAAACGAAGTGCATCTGGTGCGCATCATTTCGGCCACCACCGACCCGGAAGACGGTTGCCCGTGCGTGTACGTGGACGATCGCGGTGCAACCTACGAGATCATCGAGCATCTGATCCGGCTGGGGCATCATCGCATCGGCTTTCTCCGCGGCGGGCGCCAGCACCAGTCCAGTTCGGAGCGTTTCAAGGGATATGCCGACGCGTTGCACGATTACGGCATGCAATTCGACGAGGCCCTGGTCGTGGAAGGCGACTTCTCGTTCGACGACGGATTCCGCGGCGCGCGCAAGCTGCTGGCCTTGCCGGACCGGCCCACCGCCATCTTCGGGTCCAACGACGAGATTGCCGCCGGAGCGTTGAACGCGGCCCGGTCGCTGCGCATGGAAGTGCCGCACGACCTGTCCATCGCCGGCTTCGAGGACAGCCCGTTCTCCCAGCAGTCGTGGCCTTCGTTGACCACAGCGCGCCAGGCGACGCAGGACATCGTCGCCCACGCCACACGGCTGCTGATCGCGCAGCTGGAGGATGGCCGTCACGAACCCGTCGGCAACCGCGGCTTCCGTCCCGAGCTGGTGGTGCGCAGCTCCACCGCACCGCCGCTGCTGCGCGCCGGAGAACGAGGAGTGAGTGAAGAGGAGTGAGAAGTGAGAGTGGGCTGTGTGGGCGTGCGGTGCGCCGTCCGCTGGAGTTTCGTCGTGCTCTTTGGCAAGTAGCCGTAAAAGCACATCACCGACGACAAATCCGCCGACCCCGCTCTTGCTCTCTCTCACTCCTCACTTCTCTTTCCCCACTCCTGGCTTTAT
>CAZMMO010000273.1:0-3371 GCA_964567365.1 uncultured Rhodanobacteraceae bacterium
TGGACCGGCTGGCAACGCGCTACAAGTTTTCCGCCCGGCTGGCGGCCGGGCGCACCCTGGCGCAGTTGTGGCACCGGCATCCGCCGCCGCAGCCCGCGCAGGCCATCGTGCCGGTGCCGCTGCATCGTGGTCGCCTGCGCCGGCGCGGCTACGACCAGAGCCTGGAATTGGCCCGGCAGGTGGCCGGCCTCATGCATCTGCCGCTGCATGCCGGGGTGTTGTCGCGGGTGCGTGCCACGCATGCGCAGAGCGACCTGGATGCCGTGGCGCGGCGGAAAAACGTGCGTGGCGCGTTCCGCCTGCGTGCCGCGGCCGACCTGCCCGCGCACGTCGCCCTGTTCGACGACGTCATGACCACCGGCGCGACCCTGGGCGAATGCGCGCGGGTGCTGCGCCGGGCCGGCGTGGAGCGCGTGGACGTGTGGGCGCTGGCGCGCGTGGCCGCTCCCGGAACATGACGCCGAACGTAGGGCGGCCCCCGTCCGCCGCAAAGCCCTCGTGTAGGAGCGCACCCGGGCGCGACAGCACCAGCGTTCCATGAGCCTCACGCCCGTCGCGCCCAGGTGCGCTCCTACAAAAAAGCGGTCAACCGCCCGGTGTCAAAAAGTCCGCCGCGCCCTGGTCCAGCAGGCGTTGCGCAACCTCGCGGCCAAGCGCCACGGGGTCGTCGGCGGCGCCCTGGGCGTGCGCGTGCAGCAGACGGCCCGTGGCGGTGTCGCCGACCAGTCCGCGCAGGTCCAGGTGCGTGCCGTCGCGTTCGCACCAGGCGCCGACGGGCACGGTGCAGCTGCCGCCCAGGGTCTGGTTCATGGCGCGTTCGGCGGTTACGGCCAGGCGCGTGTCGGCATCGTCCAGCGCCGACAGGCGGTCCGCGGTGGCGCTGTCGTCGGCGCGGATTTCCACGGCGATTGCGGCCTGCCCCGGCGCGGGCAGCCAGTGCGGGGCGGTCAGGCGCGAGCGGATGTGCTGTCCCAGCCCGAGGCGCTCGAGGCCCGCGCAGGCCAGCACGATGGCGTCGTAGTCGCCGCGCTCGAGCTTGGCCAGGCGCGTATTGACGTTGCCGCGCAGGTCGACGATGGCAAGGTCCGGACGCAACGCGCGCAGCTGCGCCTGGCGCCGCAACGAGGACGTGCCCACGCGCGCGCCCTGCGGCAGCTCGGCCAGTTGTTCGTAGTGACGGCTGACGAAGGCATCGGCGGCGTCGGCGCGCGCCAGCACGGCGCCCAGGGTGAACGACGGCTCCAGCTCGGCCGGCACATCCTTGAGCGAGTGCACGGCGATGTCGGCGCGCCCGTCCAGCAGGGCGATTTCCAGTTCCTTGAGGAACAGGCCCTTGCCGCCGATGCTGGCCAGCGGCTTGTCCAGCACCTCGTCGCCGCGTGTGGACAACGGCACCAGTTCGACCGTCAGCCCGGGGTGGATCGCGCGCAGGCGTGCGGCCACGTGCTCGGCCTGCCACAGGGCCAGGGCGCTCTTGCGGGTGGCGATGCGCAGCGGGCGGGAACTCATGCAAACTCCGGCGGAACGGGAACTTGCCCATTGTCGCGCAGTTGCCGGAGACTGTCTTCCGGCTGCGCTGCCGTGACGCGCGTCAATCGCCGTGCAGCAGTTTGCGTACCGCCGCCAGGTTGCGGCGGCTGATCTCCGGCTCGAGCGGGCAGCCGGCCAGGCGGGCCCGCGCGCTGCCGTCGCCGCCGGTGACGATGCCGAGCAGGCGCCGGCGCGGAATCACGCAGTTGCGGTGCAGGCGCAGCAACGCCTCCGGATGCTGCTGTTCGAGCTGGCGCAGCGAGGCGTCGGTGAGGCTTTGTCCGCCGGTGTGGTGCACGGTCACGTATTTGTCGTCGGCCAGCAGGCACAGTACTTCGTCCAGCGGGATGCGGCGCTCCTCGCTGCCGATCCGCACGTTGAGCACGGGGTGTTCGCGCGCGGCCGGCGCACGCAGGCGGCGCGCGCGCTCCAGGGCCTCGCGCAAACGTGCCAGGCTGACCGGCTTGAGCAGGTAGTCGGCGGCGCCCAGCGCATAGGCCTGCGCGGCGAAGTGCTCGTAGGCAGTGCAGAACACCACCTGCGGCGGCGCGGGCTGGCTGGCCAGGCGCCGCGTCAGTTCAGTGCCGTCCAGCCCCGGCATGTTGATGTCGGCCAGCAGCAGGTCTGGCGCCTGCTCGATGCAGGCGGCCAGCGCGGCCTCGCCGTCGGCCACCGCGGCGATGACCTGCACGTCCGCGCACTGGCCGAGCAGGGCGGCCAGGCGTGAGCGCGCCAGGGGTTCGTCGTCGGCGATCAGGATGCGCAGCATTACGCGGCCTCCCTGGGCAGGCGCATGGTGACGGTGAAGCGCCCGGCGTCGCGTCGGATGTCGATGCCGGCGGCGCGGCCGAAATGGTAGTGCAGGCGTTGGCGTACATTGTCCAGGCCGTGGCCGTTGCCTTGCGCGCCGGTGGCGGTTTCGGGCAGCGGATTGGCGATGGCGATGTGGATGCCGTCCGCGTCGGCGTGGCCTTCCAGGCTGATCGTGCCGCCCTCGCGGAGTGGACCGATGCCATGGTGCACGGCGTTCTCCACCAGCGGCTGCAGCAGCAGGCGTGGCATCGGCAAGGCCGACGGCAGGCCGTCGAGGCGACGCTCGACGCGCAGGCGCCGGCCCAGGCGCAATTGCTCGATGGCCAGGTAGCGGTCGACCAGGGCCAGCTCCTCACCGAGGGTGCTTTCGCCCTCGCTGCCGAGCGCGGCGCGGAACAGTTCGCACAGGTTTTCCACCGTGGTTTCCGCGGCCCCCGGGTCCACCCGCACCAGGGCCGCCACCGTGTTCATGCTGTTGAAAAGAAAGTGCGGGCGGATGCGCGCCTGCAAGGCATCCACCTGCGCGCGTGCGCTGGCGGCCTGGCGCGCCTGCCACTGCGCCACCACGTGGAAATAGCGCAGCAGCGCGGCGCCGATCAAGGCGCTGATGGCGCTGCTGGCGGCCACGAAGCGCAAGACCGAGGCGGGCGTGAGGTCCATCCCCAGCGCATGGTCGAGCCAGCCCACGATCGCGCAGGCCAAAGCCACGATCATCAGGATCAGCAGCCACACGCCGGCATAGGCGGCCAGCCCCGGCAGATGCAGCAGCAGCGGGCGCAGCTTGCACAGCGCCACCCCGTTCACCACCGCCAGCCACACCGCAAACGCCATGGCGACGCTGAAACCGCGCCAGCCGAACGCGGCCCCCGGCGTCAGCGCGATCACCGCCACCGTCAACGCGGCCACCAGCAGCAGCGCAAACAGGATCGGCGGGCTGCAGAAGTCGGGCAGCCGATCGGGAGGTGCCGGAGAAGCCGTGGGCGTGCGCATGCGTGAAGTATGCCGCAAGGGGAAACAGGACTTTGCCT
>CAZMMO010000274.1:0-3366 GCA_964567365.1 uncultured Rhodanobacteraceae bacterium
CGCGCGCCTGCGCAACACGGTGCCGCGGGTGGCGCTGGTCGGCTACACCAATGCCGGCAAGTCCACGCTGTTCAACGTGCTCACGTCCGGCCAGGTCTACGCGGCCGACCAGTTGTTCGCCACGCTCGACCCCACCGTGCGTCGCATCGAGGACCTCTCCTGCGGCCCCACGGTGCTGGCCGACACGGTCGGCTTCATCCGCGAGCTGCCGCACGACCTGGTCGCCGCCTTCCGCGCCACCCTGGCCGAGGCGCGCGATGCCGACCTGTTGCTGCACGTCAGCGACTGCGCCGATCCGGAACAGGCCCTGCTGGGGGACGTGGTGGACCGCGTGCTCGAGGACATCGGCGCCGGCGAAGTGCCGCAATTGCGCGTCATGAACAAGGTCGATCTGGCGGGAACGCGGGCGCGCATCGACCGCGACGGCGACGGGCAACCCCAAAGGGTATGGATGTCCGCCGCGACCGGGGAGGGGCTGGACCTGCTGCGCCAGGCATTGGGCGAGCGCCTGGGCGGCGACCGCGTGCGCACGCGGCTGCATCTTCCGCTCAGCGCCGGACGCCTGCACGCACAGCTCAAGGCGGCCGGCGCCATCCGCGGCGAACGCGTGGATGCCGAGGGCTGGCATCTGGACATCGACGCCCCGCGCGCCGTGCTGGCGGCCATGCCGGGCCGCGACGCCGATCCGGTGCGCGCCCTGGCGGACGCCGGCGGGCGCTGAGCGTGCGCGGATGGATGCGTTCTATCTGTTAGAATGGGCGTTGCTTTGTCCGGTCCGTACGTGCTGGCACAAGACGCGGACCCTCCACCCCGGCACAAGCCAACCCGTCATCATGTCGCCATCCGCTGTTTCCGCCCGCCGGCACCCCGTGTCGGCATCGATTCCGCCCGCAGGGGGCTTGTAGCATGTCCTGGAATGAACCCGGCAACGGCGGGCGCGACCCGTGGAGCCGCGACAACCGCCCCGGCAACGGCAAGGGTCCCCAGTGGGACGACCTGTTCAACAAGCTGCGCCAGCACATGGGCCGCTTCGGCAAGGGCGGTGGCGGCATCGTCACCATCATCGTGGCCATCATCCTGGCCTGGCTGCTGCTGTCCAGCTACACCGTCGTCGGCACCCGCGAGGCGGGGGTGGTGCTGCGTTTCGGTGCCTATTCGCGGACCTTGCCGTCGGGATTCCACCTCAAGCTGCCGTCGCCTTTCGAGCACGTGTACAAGGTGCAGATGACCAAGGTGCGGTCGGTCTCCGACAGCGTGCAGATGCTCACCAACGACGAAAACATCGTCAAGGTGGATTTCAACGTCCAGTGGCAGGTGGACGACGCGCGCAAGTTCCTGTTCTCCATGAGGGATCCGGCGCAGACCATCCATGAGGCCGCCGAGGCTGCCGTGCGCGCCGTGGTCGGCGCCAACACCATGGACACCATCCTGTCCGGGCATGGTGCGCAACTGGTGGCCGAGACGCGCAAGCGGCTGCAGCAGACGCTGGACAGCTACGATGCCGGCCTGCTGGTGACCGAGATCAGCTTCCAGAACGTCGCTCCGCCCGACCAGGTCAAGGCGGCCTTCGACGACGTCAACAAGGCACGCGAGGACAAGCAGCGCATCGAGAGCGAGGCCCAGGCCTACGCCAGCCAGGTGGTGCCGGTGGCGCGCGGCCATGCCGCCCGCATCGCCGCCCAGGCCGCCGGTTACAAGGCGGCGCGGGTTGCCCAGGCCGAGGGCGATGCGCAACGTTTCGACCTGGTGCTGGCGCAATATCGCAAGGCGCCCGACGTGACCCGCACGCGGCTGTGGCTGGAGACCATGGAGGACATCCTGGCCGGCCACCCCAAGGTGGTGGACGGCTCCGGCGGGCGCAACGTGTTCTACCTGAAGCTGGGGGCTGGCAACGGCGCACCGGCCGCGGCGGGCAGCGCCTCCACCCTGCCGGGCGTGGGCAGTGCGCTTGAGCCGAGCCAACCCGATTCCGCGGCCTCCACGGGCAACGGCCAGGGGGCGAACCAATGAAAAAGCTGAAGCTGTGGCCGATCGCCGTTCTCGTCCTCGTCATCATCGTGGGCCTCAACAGCCTGTTCACGGTCAGCGAGGGGCAAACCGCCATCCTGTTGCAGTTTGGCCGCATCGAGCGTTCCAATTTCACGCCCGGGCTGTACGTCAAGATTCCCTTCGCGCAGCAGGTGGTGCGCTTCGACAGCCGCATCCAGACGCTGGATGCGCAGCCGGAGCGTTATTTCACCAAGGAAAAGAAAAGCGTCGACGTGGACTTCTACGTCAAGTGGCGCATCGCCGACAACGTCACGTACTACCGTGCCACCACCGGCGACCTGGTGCAGGCGCGCCAGCGGCTCTCGCCCATCATCAAGGATGCCCTGCGTTTCCAGGTCAACTCGCGCACCCTGGACGAGTTGATTTCCGGCGGCCGCAAGGACATCGCCAGGCAGGTTATCGCGCAGGCCAACCAGGCCACGCGCAAAAGCCTCGGTATCCAGGTCGTTGATGTGCGCATCAAGCGCATCGAGCTGCCGCAGACGGTCAGCGAATCGGTCTACAACCGCATGCGCGCCGAGCGCAAACGGTTGGCCAACGAATTGCGTTCGACCGGCAAGGAAGCCGGCGAGAAGATCCGCGCCGATGCCGACCGCCAGCGCCAGGTGCTGATCGCCAAGGCCAACAGCCAGGCCGCCGAAGTCCGCGGCGAGGGCGATGCCAAGGCCGCGGCCATCTATGCCCAGGCCTACGGCAAGGATCCGCAATTCTTCGATTTCTATCGCAGCCTGCGCGCGTACCGCAAGACTTTCGACCACGGCAAGAGCGTGCTGATCCTCGACCCCCATTCGCATTTCATGCGCTACTTCGACGGGGCGGACCAGGGCAGCAAGCATTGATGGCGCACGAGTTCTATGCGGCCCTGTGCCTGGTGCTGGTCATCGAGGGCCTGGTCGTGCTGGCGGCGCCGCACGGCTGGCGGAAGATGGTCCTGCAGGCCGCAAGCATGGACTCCCGCACCTTGCGCATGTGCGGCGGCGTGGCCGTCGTGGTCGGGCTGCTGGTATTGCAACTGGTCAACCGGTGACTCCCGCAGGGTCACCAACCTCGCCTGAAGGGCGCGATTCACATACAGGACAAGCAATGGGCAAGTCAGTCGTTATTCTGGGCGCGCAATGGGGGTGAGCCGGGAAAAGATGGAATGCCGGGGGCATTCCATCCCGGCGAACGCCGGAGGCAGGAAGCCGGAGGCCGGGTGACTTGATGAGCCATGGATGGCGAATCCAGTCACCGACGTCGCCCCGAGCGGGGTGTTCAATCAACACAGGCAGCTACAAACATGGGTAAGTCAGTCGTTATTCTGGGCGCGCAATGGGG
>CAZMMO010000275.1:0-3362 GCA_964567365.1 uncultured Rhodanobacteraceae bacterium
GCAGCCTGCATCACGCCCGGGTCATGGTCGAAAAATGCGCCGGCCTGAGCAGCCAGCGCCATGCGATGCAGCGCCTCCTGGATGCCGGGGTGGACGGCGTCATCGTGCCGCCGCCGTTGTGCGACTCGCCCCAGGCCATCGGCAGCCTCAACGACCGCAACGTGTCCGTCGTCACCATCGCCTCGGGGTCACCCGCCGAGGATGCCGCATCGATCCGCATCGACGACTACAAGGGCGCCTGCTCGATGACGCGCTACCTGCTCCACCTGGGACACCATCGCATCGGCCTCATCGCCGGCAATCCCAGGCACACGCCCGCGGCGCTGCGTACCCGCGCCTTTCTGGACACCATGCGTACGGCGGGCCTCGAGGTGCCGGAAAACCACGTCGCCCAGGGCATGTTCACCTACCGGTCGGGCCTGACCGCCGCGCGCCGGCTGCTGCAGCTCACGGAGCGCCCCACGGCCCTGTTCTGCAGCAACGACGACATGGCCGCCGCCGCGGTTGCCGTGGCCCACGGCATGAACCTGCGCGTACCCGGAGACGTCACCATTACCGGCTTCGACGACACGCCGGTGGCCACGACCATCTGGCCGACCCTGACCACGATCCACCAGCCCGTCACGGCCATGGGACGCGCGGCCGTGCGCCTCATCCTCGAGCAGATCCGCCGCCGGCATGAAGGCCTGTCCAGGATCAACCGTCACGAGGTGATGAAATACCGGCTGGTCAAACGCCAGTCCTCGGCACCCCCGACCCACCGCTAGGAGCCGGCCCTAGCGGGTCTTGTCGTACAAGGCGCAGATGGCGCCGCCCAGGTGCCGCCCCTCGCGCACGCCGTGGTAGGTGAAATCCACATATCGACCGGCGCCCGTGACGAAGCGCGGCCAATGCGGCAGGCCGGCGCCGTTGGGGTCGCCGGTCCGGATGAAGCGGGCGAAATAGTCCTGCAGCGTGGGGCCCGGCTGTCCCGCGTTCGACGGCAGACCGGCGAACAGGAAGGGCAACTCCGCGGTGTGATGCGACGGCTGGTGATGCTCCTCCACCGAAAACTGCGCCCGCCAGGCGCGCGCGCCATGGGCGGTATACAGGGCCAGCACGTGGTTGGCCGGGCAACGGAAACTCGTGTCCGTTCCCATGCGTTGCAGCAACGTACCGTAGGTTCCGCCCCTGCGATCCACGGCTCGGCCCTCGCCTCCCAAACCGTAATAGTGCCGCGCGGCCTGCCAACGCGAACCGAACACCTGCCGCAGGCGTGGTCCGATCCAGGGCTTGCCGCCGGGTACCGGCAATTCGATGCGGTTGGTGGACAACACGTACGGCACCGCGTCGTCCACGCCATGGGCAAGTGCCGTCAACGGCGATTGCGGGATCACTCTGCCATCTACGACCGCCTGCAGCCACAGGTAGCTGCGCGCGCCCAGGACCGGGTCGTGCATCTTCAGGGAAGCGGCCAGCAGGCGGGACACGGACACCTGGCGCAAGGCCGTCGGATCGTCCGCCACGCCAAGGATCGATTCCAGTTGTTTCCCGAGCGCCTCGTTGTCCGCCAGGCTGCGCGCGGGCTCCCCGAACATCGGAGTGCCTCCGGTAGCCCAAGCGCCGACGAACAGGTGCCGGTCACTGTCGAAGACCGTCAGCAGGCCCACGTCCATGGCCCCCGCGGACTGGCCGGCGATCGTCACATGCCGCGGATCGCCGCCGAACGCGGCGATATTGTTGCGTACCCATTGCAGCGCCCGGATCTGGTCCATCAGGCCGTAGTTGCCCGAATGTCCGCCCTGTCCGGCCGACAGGGCCGGCGTGGAGAGAAACCCGAGCGCGCCCAGCCGGTACTGGATCGCGACCACCACGATGCCGCGGCGCACGAGGTTGGTACGCACGGTCCCGCCCGCCGCGCCGGCGAAGTTGGAGCCACCGTGGATCCACACCAGGACCGGCAGCGGATGTTGCGGATGCAGGTCGGGCGTATGGATGTCCAGGTACAGGCAATCCTCGCTGTAATGATGCGCGGCCTGCGTGTTCCAGCCGTAGTCGTTCTGCGGGCAGGCCGGCGGTTCCCGCACGGCCTGGCGAATGCCGGTCCAGGACTTCGGCTTGCGTGGTGCCCGCCAGCGCCACGGGCCGGTCGGTGGCGCCGCATAGGGCACGCCGAGAAAGTAGGCGCCACCGTGTCCGTCGCCGGTCCCGGCCAATCGTCCGGAGGCCACCGCAACCTGTGGTGGCACACCCGCGGCCAGGGCGGTACCCGTCGGCAGGAAACCCAGCCAGAAACCGACCGCCAAAATCCCGTGGAGAACAATCCGCAGCCTGGCATGGATTACCCTCGACCCACGCCCCCGGCATGCCCGGGGACCCAATTCTCGATGCTCTCCCGTCATTTTTTGATTCCCCGTCGTTTCCGCTTGAAAGGATTATCCATCGTATATAGTATAATCTTCGATATGTGCACTTCGCGCAGCCCGCAAGACGATACATGGAAACGGTCGCGATAACGACCTACATAAACAGAGGGAATATCCCGCCCATGGCTCATGGCACTACCTCGCAGCACCTTTTTTCCGATTCCCTCCACCCGGCACCGGGAAAACGCCGTTTCCACTCCCGAATGATCGCGCTTCTGGCAATTGCGCTGGCGCTCACATGGCTGCTGCCGGGCGCATTTGCTTCCGAGCCGCCGCAGGGGCTCAAGTGGGTCGCCACCTGGGCGCAGCCCATGACGTCCGATTACACGCGGGTTCCCACACCGAACCAGAAAATCAACAACCGGTATCCCGGAAGACACGAACTTGTGCCTCCTCCGAGTGCCGGCAACATCACCTTGCGGCAAACCGTGTTGACCAGCATCGGCGGCGACCGGGTCCGGATACGCCTTTCCAACTATTTCGGCCGGAAGCCATTGACGGTGAGTGCCGCGCATATCGCACTGCTGGCAAAGGGATCGAAAAACCTTTCGACCATCGATCCGAAAAGCGACCGTACGCTGACCTTCCATGGCAAGCCCTCGGTCACCATTCCCCCGGGGAAGATAATCGCCAGCGATCCCGTGTCGCTGCACGTGCCCGCGCTCTCCCGCACCGTCGTGAGCCTGTACTTCTCCCGGCGCACGACCTTCAACGACCTGCACCCGCTGGAGTTCGCGGCCACGACGGCGGTCGTGGCGGGCAATGCCGTTTCCGCGCCTTCCCTGGCCGGCCGCAAGCCGCTGGAAGTGCTGGGAACCGACCAGCAGCACCTGATCTTCCTGCTGACCGGAGTGGATGTCCTGGCACCCGAATCCACGCGCGTCATCGTGGCCATCGGCGATTCCATCACCGACGGCGCCTACGCGACCACCCTGGCGCATCCCTGGCCGCAGCAAC
>CAZMMO010000276.1:0-3341 GCA_964567365.1 uncultured Rhodanobacteraceae bacterium
GCCCACACCGGCCAGAGCGTGCGCGCGACCTGGAGCAAGATGGTGCCCGATACGCGCACCTACGTCAGCGTGGCCGCTTACCGCTATTCCACCAGCGGCTTCCTCGGCCTGACCGATGCCGCCATCGCCCGCGCCTACGCGCGACGCGGCCTGGACACCTTCCAGTACCAGCCCGTCGACGTGCCCATGATCAACGGCGTGCCCGTCCAGGGTCCGCTGACCCCGGCCCAGCGCGCGGCGCTGACCGGCCGGCAGATCGATTCCGCCATCTACCGGCCGCGCGGCCTGCTGCACCAGCGCAACCGCTTCACCCTGAGCCTGAGCCAGCCACTCGGCGCCAGGGGCGGATCGCTGTACGCCAACGTGTCCCTGCGCGACTACTGGAACGGGGACAGCCGCGACACATCCTTTCAACTGGGCTACAACAACCACATCGGCCGGCTGAGCTACGGCATCTCCGCATCGCGCACGCGCGACCTGGGCGGTCGCTTTGACAACCGCCTGTCCATCAGCTTCAACCTGCCCCTGGGCGACTCACCGCGGGCGCCGACGATGATGATCAATCTCAGTCGCGACAGCCAAGGGCACGCACAGGAACAGGCCATGGTCAACGGTACCGCCGGGCGCCACAACCAGTTCAACTGGGGCGCCACCGCCTCGCACGACAATGCGGGTGGAGGCAATGCCGGCTCCGTCAATGCCGGCTACCGCAGCCCCTACGCCGTATTGAACGCCAGCTACGGCAAGGGCGAGGGGTATTCGCAGGCCGCCTTCGGCGCCAGCGGCGCACTGCTGGTCCATGCCGGCGGCGTCACTTTCGGCCAGCCCACGGGCGACACCGTGGCCCTGGTCCACGCCCCCGGAGCCAGCGGCGCCCGTGTGCAGAACGCCCCGGGCATCCGCATCGACGACAACGGCTACGCCCTGGTTCCCTATCTTGCGCCCTACCAGCTCGACACCGTCCGCATCGACCCGCAAGGCCTGCCGCTGGGCACGCAACTGGATGCCACCAGCGCCAGCGTGGCGCCCTACGCCGGGGCCGTGGCCAGGCTCGACTTCAAGACCCGCTACGGCCGCGCCCTGATCGCGCGCATCCACCTCGCCGACGGTACGCCGTTGCCCTTCGGTACCGAAGTGCACGATGCCGCCGGCCAGTCCGTCGGTACGGTGGGTCAGGCCGGGATGGCCCTGCTGCGCGTCCATCACAAGAGCGGACAACTGAGCGCCAACTGGAAGGGTGCACAAGACTCGCTACAGGCCTGCCGGTTCGACTACGCGGTCCCAGCCGACGCCGGCACCACCCATCCAGTGATCGATGTCACCTGCCATGCACATACATCGGCAAACACCGCCAAGCAAGGGTGAACCATGATGTTCCATGTCGCCACCACGAACCCTCCGTCCCGCCATCTGCGCCCGGCCAGCTTGTTGCTTGCAGGTTTGTTGTTGCTGGGGCTGACCGGCTACGCGCACGCGGATTGCAATACGCTCAATTACCACACGGGAACCGTCTCGTTTCCGTCCGCAACAATCATGCTGCCCAACCAGATCAATGCCGGCCAGGTCCTGGGGACGTTGCCATCGACACCCGTGGTCAATCCGCTGTCCGGCAGTTGTTCGGGCAGCACTGGCAACGGCTTGCAAAACCAGCTCGCAGGCGCGGCCAATTCGAGCGACGACACCCTGTTTCCCACCGGAATCGATGGACTGTCCTACCGCATCCTGTTCACCGGCAACAACAACTTCACCAACGCCCCCTCGGGAATCCACGCCTACCCCCACCAGGCGTCCGATACGGGAAACATTACCTTCAGCGGAAACGCGCAACTGCAACTGGTGGTCACCAACCCCGCCGCATTTGCCGCCACCAACTCACCCCACATCAGCGGCCCCGTTGCGCGATGGGGCGTGGACGGCTGCTTTTGGTTTCTTTTCTGCGGCACTGGCTATGCCGTCAACTTTAAGGCTGCCGGCATCAGCTTCTCGACACCTGCATGCTCGGTGGTCGGCAACGGCGACTTGACGGTGCCACTGCCCGTTGCCTACGCCTCGGCATTCACACATGTGGACTCCACTGCCGGTCAGACGCCCTTTCACATCCAGTTGAACTGTGCCTCCAGTGGCACCAAGGTATTCGTCACACTGGCCGCCAGTTCGCAACCTGCAGGATTCAATCCCGACACGGGAGTAATCGCGAATACGGCAAACAACGATTCGGCCGGAGGTATTGGTGTGCAGATACTCAAGGCCAACGGCACTACTTCTGTTACCTTCGGCACGGCTTTCAATACCGGCACCACCACCTCGTCCAGCAGCTATACCATCGACCTGTTTGCCCGCTACTACCAGACCGGCGCGACCGTCACGGCCGGCAACGTCAAAGCCGTGGCTACCTACACCCTCAATTACCAATAGCGAGCTTCGAGAAATCTGGCCACCAGGATGACTGGGCAGGCTTCTACAAAAAACGGGCAGTAATCTGCAAGCTCCGGCGATTTCCCGCAAAAGCGCACCCGGGCGCGACAGAGCGCACGCCTCACTGGCAGGTGCGGACCACTTCCCGCACCGTCACGCGGGCCGGCATCGTAACCAACAGGCGCCCGCTTGATAATAGTTGATAACCACCCTATATTGTCTGCATAGCTTCTTCGGAGGGCACGCGATGATCAGCGCGGAGCTTGGCAAACCACTGGAAAACTACATACAGCGGCTGGTGGAGACGGGTCGCTACGGCAGCAAGAGCGAAGTGCTGCGCGAAGGCATCCGGTTGGTGCAGGACCGGGAAACGCGCCTCGCCGCGCTGGATGCCTCCATCGCCCGTGGTTTGGCTGACATCGAAGCCGACCATTGCATGCCGGCACAGGACGTGTTCAAACGCCTGCAGGGCAAGTACGGAGCGATGACTGAATCGTCGACATGATCGTCCGCATCACGGCCAGTGCGCAGAGTGACCTGGAACGGATCGGCGACCATATCGCCCAGGACAACCCCAAGCGGGCGCTGTCGTTTGTGTTGGAACTGCGCGACAAGTGCCTGGCCTTGGCGGATACGCCCCTTGGTTTCCCTTTGGTGCCGCGATATGAACGTTACGGCATCCGCCGTCGCGTCCACGGCAACGATCTGATTTTTTACCGTGCAGACGAGAACCTGGTGACGGTGATCCACGTCCTGCACGGCGCACGGGACTACGCCACTTTTCTCTTTGAGGGCGAGTAGGGCCCGATGCGGACTTGTGCCAGCGAAGTGCTGCGGCCGGCTTCACTGATAGGTGCGGACCACTTCCCGTACCGTCACATGAGCCGGCATCCGGTCGCGCCGGTGCAGGTATCGCCACACGGGTT
>CAZMMO010000277.1:0-3326 GCA_964567365.1 uncultured Rhodanobacteraceae bacterium
GGTGCCGGCTGACAGCCTGCGTGTGTATTCGCCGGTGACGTCCGGCGTGGACGGTCTGCTTCCGCAGAGCCGAACGATTGTATCGGAGCCGGCGGCCCCGGGCAAGCATCGCGGGCGCCGGGGGAGGCGGCGCTTGGGCCGGTGCTGCAAACCGGGGCCGGATGGACGATAATGGACGGATCATGGCTGTAGTACCCAAGACCCCCGAAGAACTCGAAGGCATGCGTGATGCCGGCCGCAAGGCGGCCGAGGTGCTGGCGCTGCTCACCGAGCACATCAAGCCCGGCGTGACCACCGAGGAAATCGACCGTATTGCCTACGAGCACATCGTCAACGTGCAAAAGTGCGTTCCGGCCAATGTCGGCTACCACGGGTTTCCCAAGACGCTTTGCACCTCGGTCAACCATGTCATCTGCCACGGCATCCCCTCGCCGAGCAAGGTGCTCAAGGACGGCGACATCATCAATTGCGACGTCACCGTCATCAACGAGGACGGCTGGCATGGCGATTGCAGCCGCATGTACTTCGTGGGCACGCCCTCGGTTCGCGCCAAGCGCCTCGTGGACGTCACCTACGAGGCGTGGATGAAGGGAATCGAGGCGGTGCGTCCGGGCGCGACATTGGGCGATATCGGCCATGCCATCCAGACCCATGCCGAGGCGGCCGGTTTCAGCGTGGTGCGCGAGTACTGCGGCCACGGCATCGGCAAGATCTACCACGACGAGCCGCAGGTCCTGCATTACGGCCGGCCCGGCGAGGGCCTGAAGCTGGTGAAGGGCATGACCTTCACCATCGAGCCCATGATCAATGCCGGCAAGCGCCATACCCGCCAGTTGCCGGATGGCTGGACCGTGGTGACCAAGGACCATTCGCTGTCGGCGCAGTGGGAGCATACCCTGGCGGTCACCGACGACGGCGTCGAGATCCTCACTCCCTGGCCCGATGCCTGAAGAAAACCGGCTTCCGTCAGGATTTTCCTGACGGCAAGCCGTGCCGGCATGGCACACTGGCCATCGGGCCTTCCGTCCCGGACCTTTCCTCGCACCGATTCGACCATGCCGGCCACGACCACCAGGGTTGCCATGCCCGCCCCGATCCGCCTGCCCCCGGCTGTGCCGCGCATGGGCGTGTCCGCGGATGCGCGGCGGTCCCTGAAGCAGTGGCTCGAGGATGCCGCACGCACGCTCACCGCGGCCTTCGACCACGGTGCCGACGCCGCCCGGCTGGCGCGTTGGCGTGACGAGGCCGTATCGCGGGTAGTGGCCCACGCCTGGACGGCATTGCTGGGCGAGACCGACCAGGCGGCCCTGTTCGCCGTGGGCGGCTTCGGCCGCGGCCTGTTGTTTCCGTATTCGGATGTCGACCTGCTGGCCCTGGTCAGGACATCGCCCACGCCGTCCCTGGCACGGGCGCTGGAGCGGTTTTTCGCCTGCCTGTGGGACATCGGCCTGAAGCCGGGCCAGGCCGTGCGCGATCCGGCCCAGTGCCGGGAACTGGCCGCGCACGACGTCAGCGTCTTCACCAGCCTGCTCGATGCGCGTCGTCTGGCCGGCACGACCGACCTGGACGCGGTGCTGGAAGACATCCTGCAGGCGCCGGACATCTGGCCGCCATCGGAATATCTCGCCGCCAAGCTGGCCGACCAGCGCCAGCGCCACGCGCGCCATGACGACACCGCGCACAATCTCGAACCCAACCTCAAGGACGGCCCGGGCGGGCTGCGCACCCTGGACATGCTGCGCTGGCTGGGCCGGCGCCTGGTCGGGGCCGGCAGCTTCGACGCCATGGTGCAGGCCGGCCTGCTGGACCCGGCCGAACGCGCCAGCCTGGCCGAGGCCGAGGCCACGCTGCACCGTTACCGCTACGCCCTGCACCTGGAAGCCGGGCGCGCCGAGGAGCGCCTGCTGTTCGACTACCAGCGCAGCCTGGCGGCGCGGCTGGGATTCGAGGACGAGCATGCGCGCAACCTGGGCGTGGAGCAGTTCATGCAGGCCTATTACCGCGCCGCGGCCACCATCGAGCGCCTGGGCGTGCAATTGGGCGAGCGCTTCGAGGAACTGCTGGAGCCGGCGGCCGACCGCGAGCCCCTGAACGGGGATTTCCTGCGCGTGGGCCGGCGTCTGGAAGCCCGCGACGCGGAATTGTTCATGCGCCGGCCGGCGGCCCTGGTCGAGGCCTTCGTGCTGCGGCTGGACCATCCGCAACTGATCGGTTTCAGCGCCGACACCATGCGCCACATCCACCAGGCCGTGGCCCGCCTGGGCGGCCGCATCGCGGAGGACGCCGAGGTATTGCAGGCCTTCCGGCACCTGCTCGAGCGCGGCGCACCTGCGGTCGAAGCCCTGTGGCGGATGAACCGCTTCGGCCTGCTGGCGGCGATCATACCGTCCTTCGGCAGGGTGGTCGGACGCATGCAGTACGACCTGTTCCACGTGTACACGGTCGACGAGCACACCATGCGCGTGCTGCACAACGTGGCGCGTTTTGCCGACCCGGAGGCGCGGCGCGAGTTTCCGCTCGGCTGTGAGGTGTTCGCCAGCATCGACCACCCCGAACTGCTGCTGCTGGCGGCCCTGTTCCACGACATCGCCAAGGGCCGCGGCGGCGACCATTCGGTCTTGGGAGAAACCGACGCGCGCGCCTTCTGCGGTCGTCTCGGCCTGGGCCGGGACGACGTCGACCTGGTGGCCTGGCTGGTGCGCTGGCATCTGCTGATGAGCACCACGGCGCAGCGCCAGGACATCACCGACCCGGACGTGGTGCACCGGTTTGCCACCGACATGGGCGACTGGGAACACCTGGACTATCTGTACCTGCTGACCGTGGCCGACATCATCGGCACCAGCCCGAAACTGTGGAACGCGTGGAAGGACCGTCTGCTGGCCGATCTGTATGTGGCCGCGCGGTACGCACTGCGCTCGGATCTGGCCCTGCCGCTGCGCGCCGACGTGCGCGTGCGCGTGTGCCGCGAGCGGGCGTTGGCCCTGTTGACGGTGGACGGCTTCGATGCCGATGCGGTGGCCGAGGTGTGGAGCGACTTTCCGGACCTGAGTTTCCTGCGCCATCGGCCCGAGCAGATCGCCTGGCAGACCGCCGCCATCCTGCGCCGCGACGACGACCTGCCGCTGGTGGAGGTGCATCCGTTTTCGGTGCGCGGTTGCACCGAGGTATTCGTGTATGCGCCCGACCGCGACGGCCTGTTCGCCGACATCACCGCCACCCTCGACCGCCAGCGTTTCTCGGTGGTCGAGGCGCGCATACTGGGCTCGCGCACCGGCATGGCGCTGGACACCTTCCTGTTGCTGGAATCGGAGACCCAGGAGCCG
>CAZMMO010000278.1:0-3324 GCA_964567365.1 uncultured Rhodanobacteraceae bacterium
CGCGACGATTCGAGAAAGACCACGTCGACGCCCACCCCGACGGCCTTCAGGTCCGCATCCTGCTCGGGGCGCAGCCAGGCCCCGGCGAAGGCGCGGATTGACTCCAGGTCTTCCACCTCGCCGCTGGCGGTCACCTCGCGGTCGTCGGCCACCACGGTGGCGCCGTCGAGGAAGGCCCGCGCCACTTCGGCGATGTAGTCGCCGCGGTAGCCGCCTTCGGGCCAGGCCTCGTCGTCGGGAGTGATGCCGCGTGCGCGTGCCTGCACCGAGATGGCCAGGTTGTGGATCTGCACGCCGGCGTCGTTGTAGTAGAACTCGCGTCGGACGGTCCAGCCGGCGGCTTCGAGCAGCCGGCTGACGCAGTCGCCGATGGCCGCGTTGCGGCCGTGGCCGACGTGCAGGGGTCCGGTCGGGTTGGCGGAAACGAACTCGATGCCGACGGTGCGCCCGGCGCCGCGGGCATTGCGGCCGTAGCCGCTACCGTCGGCGAGGATGCGGCGCACTTCGTCGTGGTAGGCCGCCGGTGCGAGGAAGAAGTTGATGAAGCCGGGACCGGCCACCTCGGCCCTGGCCACCATCGGGCTGGCCGGCAGGGCCGCCACCAGTTTTTCGGCCAGGTCGCGCGGCTTGGTGCGTACCGCGCGTGCCAGCAGCATGGCCAGGTTGCTGGCGAAATCGCCGTGTTCGCGCGAGCGCGTGCGTTCGACCACGAATTCGGGGGGAGCAAGGTCGGCGGGCAGGGTGCCTTGACGGCGCAGGGCTTGGAAAGCCTCCAGCACCAGGTCGTATAGCGGCTGTTTCACGGCTTGTCGGATGGGCGAAAGGAACCGGCAATGCTAGCAGGCTTGCGGCCTGCGCGGGAATGGGGATGGGTCTGTGGATAACTTTGTGGGCAAAAGCGGGGTGCGAGGCCGAACCCGGGCCATGGGCCGTGGTTTGCGGGGGGTTCATGCGAAAAATCACTTTGATTCAAACGACTTGCGAGCCTTGCTTGGAGCATGACTCCAACAGTATCCGGCAAATGGCCGATAACCGGCGGTGTGAATAACTTGGCCAGGTCAACCCCGGTTCGGCTTCAGATCAGGCCGAGCGCGGCCATGGAGACCGGACTGCCCGTTCCCACCACGAGGTGGTCGAGCACGCGTACGTCGATCACCTGCAGGACCTCGCGCAGGGTGCGGGTGATGGAGCGGTCGGCGTCGCTGGGCTCGGCCACCCCGGAAGGGTGGTTGTGCGCGAAGATGACGGCGGCCGCGTTGTGCTCCAGGCAGGCTCGTACCACCTCGCGCGGATGCACGCTGGCGCCGTCGATGGTGCCGCGGAACAGTTCCTCGAAGGCCAGCACGCGGTGGCGGTTGTCCAGGTACAGGCAGGCGAACACCTCGTACGGCAGATGCCGCAGGCGCGCGCGCAGGAAGGCGCCGCTGTCGCCGGCATTGGTCAGGGCCGGACCGCGTACCAGTTCCTCGGCCAGCGCCCGACGGGCCAACTCCAGCGTGGCCCGTACCCGTGCACGTTTGGCCGGCCCCAGGCCGGGCACCTGCGGCAGCCGGGAAGCGGCCAGCAGGGCGGCCGTGCCCCCGCCGGCGGTCAGCAACTCGCGCCCCAGCGCCACGGCGTCCTTGCCGCGGGTGCCGCTGCCCAGGACCACGGCCAGCAGTTCGGCGTCGGACAAGGCGCCGGCACCTTGCTGCAACAGTTTTTCACGGGGACGTTCGGCTTCGGGCCAGTGTTGGATACTCATGTGCCGGATTCAATCGAAACTTCCTTGAGTTTGTGGCGCGATCGTCGCTTCGGACCAGCGGCAAACGGCGGGGAATCCGGTAAGCTAGGGGCTCGCCCCTTGGTCAGATTGTGCCCACATGAGCCTCGTCCAACGCCGCATCCTGCTGGGAGTATCCGGTGGCATTGCCGCCTACAAGGCATGCGAGTTGGTACGCCGGCTGCGTGATGCCGGGGCTTCGGTACGCGTGGTGATGACCGCGGGCGCCACGCACTTCGTGGGCGCGGCCAGTTTCCAGGCCCTGTCCGGCCAGCCGGTGCACACCAGCCTGTGGGACAGTTCGGCCGCGATGGGCATGGGTCATCTGGAACTGGCGCGCTGGGCCGACGAGATCCTCGTCGCGCCGGCTTCGGCCGACGTGCTGGCGCGCCTGGCGCATGGCCAGGCCGACGACCTGCTGAGTACCCTGTGCCTGGCCAGCACCGCGCTGCTGAGCGTGGCGCCGGCCATGAACCACCGCATGTGGCTGCATCCGGCCACGCAGGCCAACGTCGCCACCTTGCGCGCGCGCGGCGTGAGCGTGCTGGGGCCGGCCGAGGGCCCGCTGGCCGAAGGCGAATCGGGTCCCGGGCGCCTGCTGGAGCCCGACGCCATCGTGGCCGTCTTGCGGGGCAAGAGCGTCGACGGGCCCCTGGCCGGCAAATCGATCCTGGTCAGCGCCGGGCCCACCTACGAGGACATCGACCCGGTGCGTTTCATCGGCAATCGCAGTTCCGGGCGCATGGGCTTTGCCGTGGCCGCCGCCGCCGTGGCCGCCGGTGCGCGCGTGACCCTGGTGGCCGGTCCGGTCGCCCTGCCCACTCCCGCCGGCGTGGAGCGCATCGACGTGCGCAGCGCGCGGCAAATGCACCAGGCCGTGCTCGACGCGGCAGCGCACAGCGACATCTACATCGCCGCGGCCGCCGTCGGCGACTACCGCCCGCGCCGGCCCTCGGACTGCAAGATCAAGAAGCGCGACGGCGTGGCATGCACGCTGGAGCTGGAGGAAAATCCGGACATCCTGATGGCGGTGACCGCCTTGCCCGCGCCACCGTTCGTGGTCGGTTTCGCCGCTGAGACGCACGAAGTGGAGACCTACGCGCGCGGCAAGCTCGAACGCAAGAAGCTGGACATGATCGCCGCCAACCAGGTGGGCGAGGGGCTGGGCTTCGAAACCGAGGACAACGCGTTGACGGTGTATTGGTCCGGCGGCGAGAAAGTCCTGCCGCGTACCGACAAGGCGTCGCTGGCGCGGGCCCTGATGACCTGCATCGGCGAGCGCTACCAGGCTCGCGGGGAGCGTACATGAATCCGGTCGACGTCGAGTTCAAGGTGCTCGACGCGCGCCTGGGCCAGAGCATTCCCCTGCCCGGGCACGCCACCGACGGCAGCGGCGCCATGGACCTGCGCGCGGCGCTGGAGGCGCCGCTGGTCCTGGCTCCCGGGGACAGCGTCCTGGTGCCCAGCGGCATCGCCATCCACATCGGCGATCCGGCGTGGTGCGCGCTGATCCTGCCGCGCTCGGGCCTGGGCCACAAGCACGGCCTGGTGCTGGGCAACCT
>CAZMMO010000279.1:0-3310 GCA_964567365.1 uncultured Rhodanobacteraceae bacterium
TGCGCGATGAACATCGACGGCGTCAATACGCTGGCCTGCATCACGCCGGTCGAGGACTGCGCCAGGGAAGTGAAGGTCTACCCCTTGCCGCACATGCCGGTGGTCAAGGACCTGGTGCCGGACCTGACGCATTTCTACGCGCAATACGCTTCGATCAAACCGTGGCTGCGCACGCAGAGCCCGGCGCCTTCCGACCGCGAGCGCCTGCAGTCGCCGGAAGACCGCAAGAAGCTCGACGGCCTGTACGAGTGCATCCTGTGCGCGTGCTGCTCCACCAGTTGCCCCAGCTATTGGTGGAACGGCGACAAGTACCTGGGTCCGGCCGTGCTGCTGCAGGCCTATCGCTGGATTGCCGACAGCCGCGACGAGGACACCGGCGAGCGCCTGGACGATCTGGAGGACCCGTTCAAGCTGTACCGCTGCCATACCATCATGAACTGCGCGCGCACCTGCCCCAAGGGCCTCAACCCGGCCAAGGCCATCGCCGAGATCAAGCAGGCCATCGTGGCGCGCCGTTCGGCGTAGGCCGGCGGGATGGCAGCATGACCGACGACGCGGCGCTCCTGAAACGGCTGCGCTGGCGTTGCCGGCGCGGTACCAAGGAACTGGACGTGCTGTACGGCTGGTGGCTGGACCAATGCTGGCCCGACGCCGATGCCGACACGCGCAAGGCCTTCGACGAACTGCTGGACGTGCCCGACCCGGACCTGTGGGACTGGACGCTGCACCGCGGCCAGGCGCCGCGCGCCGATTGGCAGGCCATCATCGATGTCATCCGCGCCCACCATCACCTTTGAGGTCCGGCCCTCGCGCTGGCTTGCGGCCCTGGTCGGCCTGGTGGCGCTGGCCGCCATGGTCGCCGTGCTGGCCTCGCGTCTGTCGTGGCCGCTACGCCTTGCCGCGTGCGTGGCGGTCGCGGTGTATGCGGGGTGGAGCGTGCGCAAGCTGCTGCGCCAGCCGCTGCGTGCCGTGAGCTGGCACGCCGACGACCGCTGCACGCTGCATCTTGCCGATGGCCGTCAGGCCACGGGGCGGCTGCTGGGCGGGCGGACCCTGGGACCGCTGGTGGTGTTGCGCCTGACCTGGCCGCAGGGAGGCGCGACCGCTTTGCCGCTGTTTCCCGACAGTCTGGATGCCGACACCCGTCGGCGTCTGCGGATGCGTTTGTCGGCCATGTCCGACAACGCCTGAGGGCTTGGGGAGCTCTGATGGGACCCAGCACAGGCGTCATGGCTTCCGGAGGGCCCGCAGGATGTGCTGCGAGGTGCCGTGCAGGCTGGTGGCCTGGACAAGCCGCGCGGTGCAGCCTGCGAGCCCTCCGGAAACCACCCAGTCATTTCAAATCAACATGTTGGGCTTGTCCTGTCTGTCCGCAATCCAGCGTTGCACTGTCTCGACAGGCACCCAGCCTGCCTTCGCCAGTACGCCTTGTCTTGCGAACAGACAGGGCAAGTGACGCCTGTGCTGGGTCCCATCAGAGCTCCTCTTGCCAGGCCGGCTCGTTTTCGGGCACTCTGCCGGCTGTTCGTGGTCGATGAGGCATCCGGGCATCTCGCCCGTTTCCGTTCCGGCGGGGATTTCCCCGTGTCCGTGCCACGATTCGCGTCCAAGGCGGTGAAGTAAGCCCATGTTCCATCCACTCGCGCTGTTCATCGGCTTGCGCTACACGCGCGCCAAACGCCGCAATCATTTCATTTCCTTCATCTCGCTGGTGTCGATGCTGGGCATCGTCATCGGCATCATGGCGCTGATCACCGTGATCTCGGTGATGAACGGTTTCGACTACCAGATGCGCTCGCGCATCCTCGGCGCGGTGGCGCATGCCACCGTGTCCGGCGTGGGCGGCAGCGTGCAGGATTGGCAAAAGGCGCTGAAAATCGCCGAGTCCAATCCGCACGTCCAGGGCGCGGCGCCCTACGTGCACGGCGAGGCGCTGCTGCAGGGGCGCGGGACCGCGGGCGCCATGGTGCGCGGCGTCGTGCCGAAGCTGGAGTCCCGCGTGGCCGATTTCGGCACGCACATGCAGTCCGGCAGCCTGCAGGCGCTGACGCCGGGCAGCTGGGGCATCGTGCTGGGCAACGAACTGGCCATGCAACTGGGCGTCGGCGTAGGCGACAAGGTGACCCTGTACGCGCCCAGTTTCCGCGCCACGCCGATGGGAGCGGTGCCGCGCCTGCGCCGTTTCACCGTGGTCGGCATTTTCTCCATCGGCATGCAGCAGTTCGACTACGGACTGGCGCTGGTCAACATGCACGACGCCGAGGCGCTGTACAGCCTGCCCGGGCCTTCCGGCATCCGCCTGCGTCTGGACGACGTGTTCCGCGCCTTTCCCGTGGCCCGGCAGCTGATGGACAAGCTGGGCCAGATGTACCGCGTGCAGACCTGGCTGCAGACCAACGCCAACCTGTTCAAGGCCCTGTCCATGGAAAAAGTGGTGATGTTCATCATCCTGTCGCTGATCATCGCCGTGGCCGCGTTCAACCTGGTTTCGTCGCTGGTGATGGTGGTCACCGACAAGCAGTCCGACATCGCCATTCTGCGCACCCTGGGCGCCACGCCGCGCACGATCATGGGGGTGTTCATGGTGCAGGGGCTGGTGATCGGCGTGGTCGGCATCGCCATGGGCGTGTTGCTGGGCGTGTTGCTGGCCATCAACGTGCCGGCCATCGTGGACGGGATCCAGAACCTGTTCCACGTGCAGTTCCTCTCGCCCAGCGTGTACTACATCAGCCAGGTGCCCAGCGAACTGCACTGGAGCGACGTGGGCTGGATCGCCGGAATGGCCTTCGTGTTCTCGCTGCTGGCCACCATCTATCCGGCATGGCGCGCTTCGCGCACCCAGCCGGCGCAGGCCCTGCGCTATGAGTAGCCGGGAGCAGGCCGTGGCGCCGGCCGAGGCGGGCAGCGACGTGGTGCTGCGCGTCAGCCATGTCGCCAAGACCTACGCCGAGGGCCGCATGCGCACCGAGGTGCTGCGCGATGTCGGCTTTGCGGTGGAACGCGGCCAGACCCTGGCCATCGTCGGCGCGTCGGGCTCGGGCAAGAGCACGCTGCTGCACATCGTCGGCGGCCTGGACACGCTCGATTCCGGCGAGGTGGAAGTGGACGGCCGCATGCTGTCCGCGCTGTCCGATGCCGAGCGCGGCAAGGTGCGCAACCGCTCGCTGGGCTTCATCTACCAGTTCCACCACCTGCTGCCCGAGTTCACGGCGCTGGAAAACGTGTGCATGCCGCTGCTGATCCGCGGGGTGGCTGTGGGTGAGGCGCGCGCGGCGGCCGCCCGCCGGCTCGAGCGCGGGGGGCTGGCCCA
>CAZMMO010000280.1:0-3307 GCA_964567365.1 uncultured Rhodanobacteraceae bacterium
TCGGCACTTTCGCCCAGCAGTTCCGCGTCCTCCTGGGCCACGCCGGCCAAGGCGGTTTCCACGCCCTCCTCGCCCACCTTCTGGGCGATGCGGCGCACGCCGTCCTGGAACAGGCGCGTGGTGTAGCTGTTGTCGGGGCGCTCGCGCTCACGCCGGGCCACCAGTTCGTCGAGGCGGCCCAGGAAGGCGACGGCCGGCTGCGCGTCGTCGCCGAAACAGGTGTCGTCGCCCCGATGACAGGTGGGTCCGGCCGGATCGGCCAGCACCAGCAAGGTGTCGGCATCGCAATCGGCATGGATGGCCTTGCAGGCCAGGGTGTTGCCCGAGGTCTCGCCCTTGGTCCACAGGCGCTGTTTGCTGCGGCTCCAGAAACCGACCTGGCCGGTCTCCAGGGTCCGCGCCAGCGCCTCGCGGTTCATGTAACCGAGCATCAGGACGCGGCCATCCTGCCAGTGCTGCACGATTGCCGGCAGCAGCCCGTCGCCCTTGGACCAGTCCAGGGTATCGGCGATGTCCGGTTGCTCGAGGAGGTTGATCGTCATGACTTGGTTGCCGTATGGGTTGCAGGGAAACCGGATGCCGCAGCGGCACCGTCGGCGCGCGCAGCGGCGGCCAGTCGCACGGGAATGCCCGCGGCGGCCAATTGCCGCTTGAGATCGCCAATAAGGATGCTGCCCGAATGGAACACGCTGGCGGCCAGGGCCGCATCCACATCGGCCCGGTCGAAGGCGTCGATGAAGTGTTGCACCTTGCCGGCACCACCCGAAGCCACCAGGGGGATTGCGCAGATGGTACGCACGGCGGTCAATTGCTCCAGGTCGTAACCTTCACGCACGCCGTCCGAACCCATGCAGTTGAGCACGATCTCGCCCGCGCCGCGCTGCTGTACCTCGCGCACCCAGTCCAGCGTGCGCCGCGCCATGGCGCGGGTCTTGTCCGGGTCGCCGCTGTACTGGCGCACGCGCCACTGGCCGTCCTCGTCGCGCAGGCTGTCGATGCCCACGACCACGCATTGCACGCCGAAGGCCGCCGCCATCTCGTCGATCAGCTCCGGACGCTCGAGCGCCGGCGAGTTGATGGAAATCTTGTCCGCCCCCGCATGCAGGATCGCGCGCGCGTCCTCGACGCTGCGGATGCCGCCGGCCACGCAGAACGGGATGTCGATGGCGCGCGCCACCCGCTCCACCCAGTCGCGGTCGACGCTGCGGCCCTCGGGGCTGGCGGTGATGTCGTAGAAAACCAGCTCGTCGGCACCCGACTCGCGATAGCGCAGGGCCAGGTCGACGATGTCGCCCATCACCACGTGGTCGCGAAAACGCACGCCCTTGACCACCTTGCCATCGCGCACGTCCAGACAGGGAATGATGCGCCGGCTCAGCATGCCGCCACCTCGTCGAATGCCATCGCGTCGGAAAGCTGCAAGCTGCCCTCGAGCAAGCTGCGGCCCAGGATCACCCCGGCGGCGCCGGCCTCGCGCACGGCCTCGATGTCGCTGCGGTCGCGCACGCCGCCGGAGGCCTGCACGGACATGCCCGGCACCAGATGCCGCAGGTGTTCGTACAACGCCACGTTCGGCCCCGTCATGGCACCGTCGCGGTCGATGTCCGTGCACAACAGGTGCCGCGCGCCCATGCCCGCATAGTAGGGCGCCAGTTCGTCCAGGGTCGTCGCTTCGGTTGTTTCCCAGCCGGCGCTGGCCAGTTGCCAGCTGCCGTCGCGCTGGCGCGCGTCGAGGGCGAGCACGATGCGCTCGGCACCGTGGCGCTGCAGCCACCCGGCCACGTGCTCGGGATTGCGCATGGCCACGGAGCCGACCACCACGCGCTGCACGCCCGCCGCGAGCAGACGCTGCAGGTCTTCCTCGCTGCGGATCCCGCCCCCGGCCTGCACGCGCATGCCGGCGTGCACCAGGGCCACGATCACTTCCAGGTTGGACGACGAGCCCGTACGCGCGCCGTCCAGGTCGACCACATGCAGCCAGCGGGCGCCGGCTTCGGCATAGCGCGCAGCCAGGGCTTCCGGCGCGACGTCGTAATCGGTCTGGCGATCGTAGTCGCCCTGGTGCAGGCGTACCACGCGCCCCTGGCGCAGGTCGATGGCGGGAATGACGGTGAAGTTCATGTGTCGAGAAAGTTTTTCAGCAGGCGCGCACCGACCGTGCCGGAACGCTCGGGATGGAATTGCATGCCGCAGAAGTTGCCGTGTCGTACCACGGCCGTGAAGGCGCTGCCGTGCTCGCTGCTGGCGATGGTATCGGTGCTCACCGGCGCCGCGTAACCGTGTACGAAATACACCTGGGCATCGGCGTCGATGCCCGCGAGCAAAGGGTCCGCGCGCTCGCCATGCAGGCGGTTCCAGCCCATGTGCGGAACCCGCAGGCCGGATCCGGAAGCCAGCGCCCGGACCGTTCCGGGAACGATGCCCAGACCCGTGATGTCGCCTTCCTCGCTGCGCTCGTACAGCAATTGCATGCCCAGGCACACGCCCAGCACCGGCTGGGTCAGGGCGGGAAGGAGCCGGTCCAGTCCCGCGTCGCGCAGGCGCTGCATGCCCTCGCGCGCCACGCCCACGCCGGGCAGGATCACGTGGCTGGCCGTGCGTATGCGCTCCGGATCGGACGTCACCGGCGCCTCCACACCCAGACGCTGCAGGGCGTAACGCACCGAACCGAGGTTGGTGCCACCGGCGTCGACCAGTACCACGTCCATCACAGCGTGCCCTTGGTGCTGGGCAAGGCGTCGCCTTCGCGGCGCAACGCCTGGCGCAGGCAGCGCGCCACCGACTTGAAGCAGGCCTCGACCATGTGGTGGGTGTTCTCCCCGCGCACCGACAAATGCAGGTTGGCGCCCAGCGCGTCGCACAGGGAGCGGAAAAAGTGCGGCACCATCTCCGTGGACAGGCGGCCGACATGGCCGGCGGGGAAACTCCCCTCGAACACCAGGCACGGCCGCCCGGAGAGGTCCAGCGCCACCTGCGCCAGGGTCTCGTCCATGGGCAACGTGAAGCCGTAACGACCGATGCCGCGCTTGTCGCCCAGCGCCTCGCGCAGGGCCTGGCCCACCGCCAGCGCGCAGTCCTCGACGGTGTGGTGCTCGTCCACGTCCAGATCGCCCTGGCAATGCACGTCCAGCGCAAAACCGCCATGGGTGCCGAGCTGCTCCAGCATATGGTCGAAAAAGCCGATGCCGGTGTCGACGTCCGGACGCCGCGCCGCATCCAGGTCCACCTCGACGACGATGCGGGTCTCGCGCGTACTGCGCTCGACGCGGGCGCGCCGTGGCAGGTCGCAGAGCCGGTGGGCGATCTC
>CAZMMO010000281.1:0-3299 GCA_964567365.1 uncultured Rhodanobacteraceae bacterium
TTCGTCGCCAGCGGCAACCAGCTCGACCAGGTGCAGGCCACCATCAGGAAAGAGGCCGCCACGGTGACGTCCTTTCTCGAGTCCCAGGGCATCGCCGCCGATGACATCCGCCTGGAAAGCCTCGAAGTGACCGATCGCGACGCGCAGCTGTACGGCAGCAACAACAAGGGCGACCGCTTCATCATCACGCAGACCCTGATGGTGCGCAGCCATGCCGTGGACAAGGTCGCCGACGCCGGCCAGCATGTCGGCGAACTGGTGGACGCCGGCGTGATCCTGGACAGCAACCGCTTCAGCGGGCCCAGCTACCTGTACACGAAGCTCAACGACATCAAGCCGGACATGATCGCCTCGGCGACCAAGGCGGCGCGCGCGGCGGCCGAGCAGTTCGCCAAGGATTCCGGTTCCAGCCTCGGCGGCATCCGCCGTGCCGACCAGGGCGTGTTCCAGATCCTGGCACGCGACAAGGCTCCCGGCGTCAATGCCGACCAGCAGGTGGCCAAGACCGTGCGCGTGGTGTCGCACGTGCAGTACTACCTGCAGCATTGATCCGGTTTCGAGCGTTGTGATGGCATCGTGCCGGCGGCACCCGCCGCGTGCGGCCGCTGCGGCCCTGGGATGGGCAGGATCGGCGAAGCTTCAGCCGTTGTCCAGCGTGGCGCGGGTGAGCAGGCCGCGCGCCAGCATGGCCCACTGCTTGCGCTTGAGGACGAGCTGCCATTGGCGGCCGCCGATCTGGTGCCAGAGCACGGCGGCGCGCATGGCGGCCAGCAGCGAGGAGCGGATGCGCTCGACGATGGCCTGCTGCTGCAGGTACACGGGCTGCCCGCCCACCATGACGCGTGGCCGCAGCGGCGAGATGACCTCGCTGTAGAGGCCGGCCAGGCGGGTGGCGACCATCGGGTGTTCGATGCCGAAATGGTCCACCTGGCGCTGTGCGGCGATGATGCCCTCCTGCAGCTGCTTCTGCAGGTTCCTGCGCCCCGAGAAGGTGCGCTCCAGGCGCAGTATGGTGGCGGCCATGCGCATGATGTCGGCGTTGCGCTGGTCGTCGTCCAGTTGCGCCACCAGCGTGCGCAGGCCCAGGCGCACACCGGGCACGGTGCCGAACACGCCGACCACGTTGGGTGCGTCGATGCGGAATACGCTGGCCAGGCTCGATTCGAGCATGGCCTCGTCGCAGCGGCCCTCGTTGGCCAGTTGATGCGCCAGGGCGACGCCTTGGAAAACACCGGCCAGCGCCAGTACTCGTTCTTCGTTCATGGATTCAGGTGCTGCGTGTGGAGTCGGGCCAGCCACCGAAGACGGCGTCGGTGGCCTCGATGATGCCGCCACCCAGGCAGACCTCGCCCTGGTAGAACACCACCGACTGGCCGGGCGTGACGGCGCGTTGCGGCATGGCGAAAGTCACCACGCAACCGCCCTCGGCCAGTTCTACGGTACAGGATTGATCGGCTTGCCGATAGCGGGTTTTGGCGGTGCAGGCAAAGGCCGGAGCAGGCGCCTTCGCGTCGATCCAGGTCAGCTCGCCGGCGCGCAGGCGCGTGGACTGCAGCCAGCGGTTGCCGCCGCCCTGGGCGACGTAGAGCACGTTGTCGGCCACGTCCTTGCCGACCACGTACCACGGCTCGCCGCTGGCGCCGACGCGTCCGCCGATGCCGAGGCCGCCGCGCTGGCCGAGGGTGTAGTACATGACCCCGTCGTGCTCGCCGACCCGCCGGCCGTCGGGAGTGCGCATCTCGCCGCGGCGGGCGGGGATGTACTGCGCCAGGAAGTCGTGGAAATTGCGCTCGCCGATGAAGCAGATGCCGGTGGAATCCTTCTTGGCGTGCGTGGCCAGGCCGGATTCGCGGGCCAGGCGCCGGACTTCGGTTTTTTCCAGCTCGCCAACCGGGAACAGCGTGGCCGCCAGCGCCTCCTGGCCGAGCGCGTGCAGGAAGTAGCTCTGGTCCTTGTTGCCGTCGCGCCCACGCTTGAGGCGCCAGCGCCCGTCCACGCGGTCGATGCGGGCGTAGTGGCCGGTGGCGATCTTGTCCGCGCCCAGCGCACGGGCCTCGTCGAGAAAGGTCCGGAACTTGATTTCGCGGTTGCAGGCGACGTCCGGATTGGGCGTGCGCCCGGCGCGGTATTCGGCCAGGAAGTGCTCGAACACGTCGTCCCAGTACTGGCGGGCGAAATTGCGTGCGTGGAAGGGCAGGCCCAGTTGCGCGCATACGGCCACGGCGTCCTTGCGGTCCTCGTCGGCACGGCAGGGGCCACCGCGGTCGTCTTCCTCCCAGTTCTGCATGAACAGGCCTTCGACCTGGTGGCCCGCCTGCTTGAGCAACAGCGCGGCGACCGAAGAATCCACGCCGCCGGAGACGCCCAGCATGACCTTCATGTCGTGGCCATGGCCGCCGGAAGCAGGCACTGGACGGTGCCAAGCGGCAGGCGCTGGCCGGCCAGCCAGGCGTCGATGCTGGCCAGGACCAGCGGGCTGCGCAGCTTGTCGCCCAGCGCGACGATGTCGGCGCGGGGCATCCACACGGCCCGCACGATGCCGGTGTCCAGGGATCGTTCGGGGTGATGCCGCAGGGGCCGCGCGGAAAAGCCGAAGCGCACGACGTGGTCGTGGTGCACCGGACTCCACCACTGGTGCACGCCCAGGAAGTGCTCCGGCTGGACCTCCCATCCGGTCTCTTCCAGGGTTTCGCGTACCGCGGCATCCACCAGGGCCTCGTCCGGCTCGAGGTGGCCGGCGGGCTGGTTGTAGCGCAGTTCGTCGTGGATGTCCTCCTCCACCATGAGGAAACGGCCGTCGCGGTCGCTGACCACGGTGGCCACGGTGACGTGCGGGCACCAGATGTTTCGACTTTCGCTCATGAAAATTTCGAATGCTCGTGAAAAGGCTTGCAAAACCCTATTGTGCCACTTCCGCGGGCGGCCCCGCGTTGGTGGACGGGAAGTCGACAGGGGTATAATCAGGGCCGAGACCGAAACAATCCTGCATGCCATCATGAGTCACGATCCCGACCATTCCCGCGAGTCCGAACACGGCGTTGCCGTCGCCCCGGCGCGGCCGAAAACCCAGCGCCCGTCGCTGTTTCAGGTGGTCCTGCTCAACGACGATTTCACCCCCATGGATTTCGTGGTGGAGGTGTTGCGCGGCTTTTTCGGCATGGACCAGGAACGCGCGGTGCAGGTGATGTTGCACGTGCACACGCGCGGCAAGGGCATCTGCGGGGTGTTCACCCGGGAAGTGGCGGAGACCCGCGTCAACCAGGTCAACCAGTATTCACGCAACCACCAGCACCCTCTGT
>CAZMMO010000282.1:0-3282 GCA_964567365.1 uncultured Rhodanobacteraceae bacterium
GATGAGCCTGCCCGACATCGAGGCCTACATCGAGCAGAAGATTCCGGTCGAGGCCATCGATCCGGAGCTGCTGGTCATGCCCGCCGCGCCCAAGGGCTCTGCGCCTGCCGAACCTTCCGCGGATGCCGCGCCGGACGCCGCCGGTGAGCCACGGCTACGTTCGCGCCGGCATCGGCGCGGCGGCCGCAATCGTCATTCGGGGGCCGCCCCGTCCCCCGCGCCGCGGGAAACCGCGGACGCCCCCGCCGCTGCCGCACCCGCGCGCGAGTCCGGCGCGGGCCCGTCGCCTTCGGCCTCTTCCGGTCCTTCGGACGGGAATGTCCGGCCCGCGCGCAAGCGCCGGCGTCGCCGCGGCGGCCGCAATCGCCATGGCGGGCAAGGTGCGGGCACGTCGGGGAACTCCGCGCATTCGTCGGGAAACTCCACGCATCATGAGTCGTCACGGCGGGACGCGCAGGCCGGAGGCCGTCGCCGCGAGGGTGCGGGCACCGCCACCGGTTCGTCGCGTCCACGGCGGCCGCCGGCTGCAGCGCCGGCCGGCAGCAAGCCATCCGAAGCTTCCGCTCCGCGGGCTTCCACGGCGCGTTCCGGCCCGTCCCGGCAGGTGCAGGCCGAGCCGGCCGGCGGTCCGCCCAAGGGCGGGTTCCTGCGGCGCCTGGCAAAGGGTCTGTTCGGCGGCAACTGAACCCCGGCTTGCCCGAAGCGCCCCGCGCTGCCGCCGGGTCTCGCCGGCGGCGCGCTTCACGGTATCCTCTGGCAGTCATTGCCGCGCCTTTTTGCCGTGATCCGATTCGACCAGGTCAGCAAGCGCTATGCCTCCGGCCAGGAGGCCCTCGCCGGGCTCTCCTTTCGCGTGGAGCCGGGCGAAATGGTGTTCGTCACCGGCCATTCCGGCGCCGGCAAGAGCACGCTGCTGAAACTGCTGGCGCTGATCGAGCGCCCCACGCACGGCAGCGTCACGCTCGACGGTCGCAACCTGGCCACGGTGCGCGCCGCGCAGGTGCCGAGTGTCCGTCGCAAGCTGGGCATGGTGTTCCAGGACCATCGCCTGCTGATGGACCGCAGCGTGTTCGCCAACGTCGAGCTGCCTCTGGTGATCGCCGGCATGGTGCCGGCCGAGCGCACCCGGCGCGTGCGCGCCGCGCTGGAAAAGGTGGGGCTGCTGCGGTACGAGGCGCAGCCGCCCGCCACCCTGTCCACCGGCGAGCAGCAGCGCGTGGGCATCGCCCGCGCCATCGTCGGCCGCCCGGCGGTGCTGATCGCCGACGAGCCGACCGGCAACCTCGATCCGCAGCTGGCCGTGGAGATCATGGGCCTGTTCGCGCAGTTCCAGCAGGTGGGCACGACGGTGCTGATCGCCAGCCACGACCTGCGCCTGATCAAGCGCATGAAAAAGCGCGTGGTGGTACTCGACCATGGCCACATGGTCGACGACGTGCCCGCCCAGGAGGTGGTGTGATGGCCGTGCGCGAGGAAGGGCCCGCCGCGGCACGCAGCCGCCCCCGCCACGTGGCCGCCTGGCGGGAGCAGCACACCTGGTGCCTGCGCGCCAGCATGCAGCGCCTGGCCGCGCGTCCGGTCGGCACCTTCCTGACCGTGCTGGTCATGGGCTTCGCCCTGTCGCTGCCGCTGGCGTTCTGGCTGGTGCTGGGCAATGTCCAGCATCTGGCCGACGTCCTGGGCCGGACCCAGGCGGTCAACGTGTTCCTGCCGGTGGATGCGACGGCCGATGCCGCCACCGCCCTGGCCGGCGAGTTGCGCGGGCGTTCGGACGTGGCCGAGGTGACGGTGCGCTCGCCCAAACAGGGCCTGGCCGAGCTGGCATCCATGCAGGGGTTCGCAAAAGCGCTGGGCACGCTGGACTACAATCCCTTGCCGTACGTGCTGATTGTCCGTCCGCGCGAGCATGCTTCGGCGGCCACGGTCCATGCCCTGGTGGGGGCCTTGCGCGCCCTGCCGGAAGTGGACCAGGTCCAGGACGACGGCGCCTGGCGTCAGCGGCTGGATACCCTGGTGGGTGTCGGTCGCCGGGTGGCGTGGCTGCTGGCCGCCCTGCTGGGCCTGGCGGCGGTGCTGGTGGTGGGCAACAGCGTGCGCATGGACATCCAGGGGCGCGCGCAGGAAATCGCGGTGCTGCGATGGGTGGGCGCCAGTGCGGCGTTCGTGCGCCGGCCCTATCTGTACGCCGGCCTGTGGTACGGGCTGGCCGGCGGGCTGGTGGCCAGCGTGCTGGTGCTGGTCATGGAGGCGGTGTTGGCCGCGCCGGTGCAGCGGCTGGTCGCCAGCTACGGGGGACGCCTGCTGGTGGGCGGGTTGCCGTGGTGGCAATTGCTGCTGGCGCCGCTGCTGGCGGCGGCCTTGGGTTGGCTGGGGGCGCGCCTGGTCAGTGCGCACTGGCTGCGTCGCGTGGGTTGAAACGGATCGACCGGGGGGTGTGACAAGTGAATACGGGTATCGGTCGCCATCTGGCCAGCGCCGCACCGCGGGTCATGGTGGTGGATGGCTCCCGGGTGGTGCGTCACCTGATCGCCCGTGTGCTCGAGGCCGAGCTCGAGGGCGTGGAGGTGGTGGCCTGCGCCGACGGCGCCGAGGCCCAGGAGGCGCTGCGCGAGGGCGTGGTCGACTTCGTCACCATCGCCCTGCGCCTGCCGGACATGGACGGCCTGGAACTGGCCCGCTACATCCGCGAGTACGTGGCCCAGACCTACGTGCCCATCGTGGTGGTGTCCGGCGACGTGGACCAGCGCCTGCGCGATCGCACCCTCGGTGGCGACGTCACCGATTATTTCGACAAGTCGCTGGGTTTCGACGCCCTGGCCGAGTTCATCCGCGGCTATGTGCGCCCCGAGGGCGTCACCGAAGGGGAAGTCCTGTACGTCGAGGACAGCCGCGTGGTGGCCCTGGCCACGCGCCGCATGCTGGAAAAGTACGGCCTGACCGTGCACCACGTGACCAGCGTGGAGGACGCGCTGGCATGGCTGGAGGCGGCGCGTGCGCAGGGCCGGACCGGCGCCGACGTGGTACTCACCGACGTCACCTTGAAGGGCCGCCTGACCGGCGCCGATTTGTTGCGCCGCCTGCGCGGGGACTATGGTTGCTCCAAGGGGGTCCTGCCCGCGCTGGTGATGACCGCCGACGACGACCCCGACAAGCAGGCCGAGCTGATCCGCGCCGGCGCCAACGACCTGGTGGAAAAGCCGGTCGAGGAACGCGTGCTGGTCACCAAGCTGCTGTTCCAGTTGCGGGTGGCGCGGCATTTGCGCGGAGTGGCCGGCACCTAGG
>CAZMMO010000283.1:0-3276 GCA_964567365.1 uncultured Rhodanobacteraceae bacterium
GGCCGAGGCCAGCACTTCGTGCAACTGTTCCACGCTGGTCGCGCTGGCGATCGGTGCGCTGATGCCGGGGCGGGCCTGCAGCCAGGCCAGGGCCACGTGCACCGGCTTGACGCCGTGCCGGCCGGCCACTTCGTCCAGCGCCGCCAGTACGCGCTGGCCCCTGTCGTCGAGGTACTTGCCGGCGCCGCCGCCGCGTGCGCGGCCGGCCAGGTCCTCGCTGCTGCGGTATTTGCCGGTCAGGAATCCGCTGGCCAGGGCGTAGTAGGGAATCACGCCGATGTCCTCGGCGCGGATCAGCGGTTCCAGCGTGGATTCGTAGTCGGCGCGTTCGACCAGGTTGTAGTGCGGCTGCAGGCTTTCGTAGCGCGGCAGGCCGTGCTTTGCGCTGATGTCCAGGCAGGTGCGCAGTTGTTCGGCGGTGAAGTTGGAGGCGCCGATGGCGCGGATCTTGCCGGCCTGCATCAGGTCGGCGTAGGCGCCGAGGGTGTCTTCGGGCGGTACGTCGGGGTCGAACTGGTGGGCCTGGAACAGGTCGATCGCGTCGGTGTGCAGACGCTGCAGCGCATCGTCCACGGCCTGCTTCAGGCTGGCCGGCGACAGGCCCGGGTTGCGGTCCCACTTGGCGCTCTTGGTGGCGATCAGCACCTGGTCGCGCTTGCCCGGCTGCTGCAGCCATTTGCCGATGATGGTTTCCGATTCGCCGCCCTTGCACCCCGGCGCCCAGCGCGAGTACACGTCGGCGGTGTCGATCATGTTGAAGCCGGCGTCGACGAAGGCGTCCAGCAGGCGGAACGAGGTGGCTTCGTCGGCGGTCCAGCCGAACACGTTGCCGCCGAACACGACGGGGGCGATGGAAAGGCCGGAGCGGCCCAGGGGGCGCATCTGCATGTTCGGTTCCTTCATGGCGGGGAGACTCTTCAACATGCGATGCACGGCCGTCGATTGCAAGCGCTAGAATGCGGCCTCCCCGTGCGTGCCCGCGTTTTCCCCTGGCAGGGAATCTTGAAAAACCGCCTGCTTGTCCGTCCTTCCTGCGCAAGCAGGAGTCCAGTGTCTTCCGTCTCGAGGACGGCAAGGCGCTGGACCCCGGCTTGCGCCGGGGTGACGGGTTTTTTCGGGATTCTTTGCAAGGCCCGCCGACACGCGCCCCCGACATTTCCTGATTGAGAAGATCCATGCAACGCACCGCCATCCTCATCGACGGCGCCTACTTTCTGGCACGTTACCGCAAGGTCTTTGCCGACCGCGATCCCAATGACGCGCGCACCGTGGCGCGTACCGTTTTCGGCATGTCGCTGGAGCACCTCAAGGCGCTCGAGCGCCCGCGCGAGGCGCTGTACCGCATCTTCTTCTACGACTGCGCGCCGCTCGACCGCGTGCTGGAGAGGCCGGTCAGCGGCCAGGACGTCGATTTCGGCGCCAGCCCCATGGCCTGCTTCCGCCGCGACCTGCACGAAAGCCTGCGCCGCCAGCGCAAGATGGCGCTGCGCCTGGGCCGGCTGAGCGAGCGCGGCGGCCACTGGAAGCTCAAGCGCGAGGCCTACGCCGCGCTGCATGATGGCGACATGGAATGGGACGACCTGGGCGACGAGCATTTCGAGCCGGACCTCAAGCAGACCCAGGTGGACATGAAGATCGGCATCGACATCGCCTCGCTGGCCTACAAGCGCCAGGTCGACCAGATCGTGCTGGTGGCCGGCGATGCCGACTTCGTGCCGGCGGCCAAGCTGGCGCGGCGCGAGGGCATCGATTTCATCCTCGACCCCATGTGGCAGGGCATTGCGCCGGCCCTGCACGAGCACGTCGACGGGTTGCAGTCGGTCTGCCCGCGGCCTGCGTGATGACGCATTCACGCTAACCGGACCGGCCGGCATGGTAGGCTTTCAAGCCTGATCGGCGTGCTTCTGCCCTGGAACAAGACACATGTACAAGTACGTTTTTGCAGGTTGTCTGGCGCTGCTCCTGTGCGCCTGTCATTCACCGGAATCCTCCACGCCGGCCACGGCGTCTTCCCAGGCGGCGACGGCGGGCAGCTCGGCCTTTGCCGAGGATCATCCCGACGAGATCACGCCGCCGCGCAGCGCGGCCGAGCTGTCGGCGCAGATGCTGGACAAGGTGCTGGGCAGCGCGGCGCGCAGCGATGCCGACAGGAAGCTCGACGCGCTGCGCCATCCCAAGGCCACGCTGACCTTCTTCGGCCTGCGTCCGGACATGAACGTGCTCGAGGTGGGCCCGGAAACCACCTGGTACGCGGCCATCCTGGCGCCGCTGCTGAAGCAGAACGGCACCTTCACCGTGGCCCTGGTGTCGCCGCTGGGCAGCAAGCGGGCCGCCGCGACCATGCGCTCGTTGCGCGGGATGTTCGGTGCGCATCCCGGCTTGTTCGACCGCGCGCGGCTGGCTTCCTTCGACCCGTACACGCCCAACCTGGGCACGCCCGGCTCGGCCGACATGGTGCTCAGTTTCCGCAGCGTCCACGACTGGGTGGCCCGGGGCACGGCCAAGGTCATGCTGGGAGCAATCTACGACGTGCTGCGGCCCGGCGGCGTGTTCGGCGTGGTCGAGAACCGCGCGCCGGACGACAGCAGCGCGGATGATCTCAAGGGCACGCCCTACCTGCGCCAGGATGACGTCGTGAAACTGGCGCGGCAGGCGGGTTTCAAGCTGGATGCGGCCAGCCAGATCAACGCCAATCCGGCCGACGAGGGCGTCAGCGCCAAGGCCCCGGCCGATGCCGACCGCATGACCCTGCGCTTCGTCAAGCCGGTCAAGTCCGGGCACGCGGCCAACGCCTGACCGCCGGTGCTGATCGCACTCAACAAGCCGTACGGCGTGCTGTGCCAGTTCCGCGACCCGGAAGGGCGCCCGACTCTGGCCGACCATGTCCGGCAAAAAGGCGTCTATGCGGCCGGACGCCTGGACCGCGACAGCGAGGGCCTGCTGCTGTTGACCGACGATGGCGCCCTGCAGCACCGCCTGACCGACCCGCGCCACAAGCAGCCCAAGACCTATCTGGTGCAGGTCGAGCGCATCCCCGCCGAGGATGCCCTGGCGGCCCTGTGCCATGGCGTGATGCTGAACGACGGCATCACCCGTCCCGCCGAAGTGCACCTGCTGGCGGCCGAACCGGCATGGCTGTGGCCGCGCGAGCCGCCGGTGCGTTTCCGCAAGAGCGTGCCCACGGCATGGCTGGAGCTGACGCTGCGCGAGGGCCGCAACCGCCAGGTACGGCGCATGACCGCCGCGGTCGGCCACCCCACCTTGCGCCTGGTGCGG
>CAZMMO010000284.1:0-3273 GCA_964567365.1 uncultured Rhodanobacteraceae bacterium
GCGGCAGGTGCCGTCGCGGGTGGAGATGTCGATGGATGGATGCGTGGATGGGGGCATGGGACGAACCGTGGCAGTGACAAAGAATCAACCGGTGGATTGCTGGTCCTGGAGCAGCTGATCAAGGGCGTCGAACTCCTCGTCGGACAGCACGATGTCGACGGCGGCCACGTTCTCTTCCAGGTGCTCCCGCTTCGAGGTGCCCGGAATCGGCAGCATCACGGGACTGCGTTGGAGCAGCCAGGCCAGCGCGACCTGGGTCGGCGAGGCGTCGTGGCGACGGGCGATTTCGGCAAGCGGCGAGCCTGGGCCGGCAAAGCGGCCCGCATCCAGCGGTGCCCACGGAATGAAACCGATGCCGTGGTCCTCGCAGTAGTCGAGCACGTCCTCGCTGCTGCGGTCGCCCGCGTTGTAACGGTTCTGCACCGTGGCCACCGGAAACACTTTCGCGGCGGCCTCGATGTCCGCGACGGTGACTTCGCTCAGCCCCGCATGGCGGATCACGCCGTCGTCGAGCAGGGACTTGATGGTGTCGAACTGTTCGTCGCGCGGCACCTTGGGATCGATCCGGTGCAGTTGCCACAGGGCAATCTGCTCCACGCCAAGCTTGCGGCGGCTCAGCAATGCCTGCTGGATCAGGTATTCGGGCCGGCCCACGGGAATCCACCGGTTCGGGCCCGTGCGCGTGTTGCCGCCCTTGGTGGCGACCACCAGGCCGTCATAGGGATGGAGCGCCTCGCGCAGCAGCGGTTCGGACACGTCGGGGCCGTAGGCGTCGGCCGTGTCGATGAAATCGATGCCCAGTTCGGGTACGCGCCGCAGCGTGCGCAGGCACTCTTCGCGATCTTCCGGTTCGCCCCAGATGCCGGGGCCGGTGACGCGCATCGCGCCGAAACCGAGGCGGTGGACGGGCAGTTCGCCTCCGATCCTGAACTCGCCGCTCGCAGATGCATCGGAAGGGGACATGATGACCTCCGCGGAATGTATCGTGACAGTCTACACCCGCGGTTTGCGCCGCACGGGCGGCCGGTCACGCGACTTCGGCGGGACGGCGTCCGGTCATCGTCTGCTGCTGTGCGCGGAACCGGCCGGAGAGCCCCGGCCACGACGAGGCCCGGCGATGGTTCATGACCTGCTTGAGCCGGGACTCCAGCGCGAATACGTGCGCGTCGTGGGCGCCCAGTTCGCGCAGCGAATCGGCCAGCTTCAGCAGGTATTCGCTGTTGGGGCCGCTGGGTCCGGCCGATGCGGCGATGTGGCGGGCGATGGCCAGGTCGCTGGCCGGCCCCAGCCATGCGGCATTGTCGGCGGTGGCGATGTAGACCAGGCCTTCGACGTCATCTTGCGCGTCGCCGCAAAAGCGCAGGGGCGTGGCAAAGCGCAGATAGCCGTTGCGTTCGCGGATGTCCAGCTGTTCGAAGGTGGCCGGTGCCACGCGATAGGCCATGCCGACGCAGTGCGCGTCCTGCTCGCGCACCAGCGTGACCACGCGGCCGGGGTGGTCCGGCGTGCCGCGGTGGTCGTGCGAGCCTTGCCAGAAACGCCGTGCCCAGCCGCGGATGCTGGCCGGCCGGCGTTCCAGGTAGGGAAAGCCGGTCTTGTAGATCAGCGATCCGTAACCGAACAGCCAGACGCTTTCCTTTCCGCTGAGGTCGTGGCGTTGGCGATTGATGGCCGTGGTGTCGTGGGACATGGTGGGACGCGCAAGGAGAAAATTCGACGGATCCATCATAAGGGGCAGCGGGCAAGTACGGTCATTCCGATCCTCCATCAGCTAATGCCTCCCGTGCAAAAGGACGCCGCACCTGCTCCCTTTGCGGACCCGGCGCCGGGCCCGCACGCAAGGGATGGTGCGGGTTCAGTGCTCGTCGTCCCGATGCCCGTCCAGCCAATGGATGCGCCCGGTCGCAGGCGTTTCCCGGGCGAGGTGCCGGCACAGGGCCTCCAGGATCGCCTCGATGGCCGGCTCGATCCGCCAGGGCGGGTTGACGAGGGCCAGGCCGCAGCCGTTCAGGCGCAGACCCGTGTTGTCCGGATGCAACAGGAATTCGGCCACCAGCACCTTGTTCGGCAGGCGCTGGCGCAACCAGCGGTGGAAGGGATCGATGTGGCGGCGCAGCTTGATCGGATACCACACCGCGTAGCGGCCCGTCGGCCAGCGTTTGAGCGCTTCGTCCAGAGCCGTCTCGATCTGCCGGAACTCGGCCTCCTGGGCCTCGAAGGGCGGATCGATCAGGACCAGGCCGCGCTTTTCCCGCGGCGGCAGCAGGGCGCGCAGCGCTTCGTAGCCGTCGCGGTGGTGTACGTGGAACGAGGCGCGGTCGCGGAACCGGGCGGCCAGCGACCGGGCTTCCCCGTCCTGCAGCTCGCACAGGATGGCGCGGTCCTGCGTGCGCAGCAGATGCGCGGCGATGAGGGGCGAGCCGGGGTAGTGGCGGATGGCTTCCGTCGCGGCCTCCGCATTGATTGAACGCACCAGGTCGAGATAGGTGCGCAGGGGAGGCGGCAGGCGGGTTGCCTGGGCCAGCTGCAGCACGCCTTGGGCGGCTTCGTTGGTCCTGGTTGCCTGGTTTCCTTCGAGGTCGTACAGGCCGCGGCCGGCGTGCGTGTCGAAGTAGCACATCGGCGTGGGTTTGGTCAGGAACGAGGCCAGCAGCTCAACCAGCACGGCGTGCTTGAAGACGTCCGCGAAGTTGCCGGCGTGGTAGGCGTGACGGTAGTTCAGGGGACGGACGGGGACGGTCATCGCGGCAGTATAGTCATGCCCTGCCGCCCTCGGGACGGCTTCCCCATGGGGAAGCCGATACGGGTACACTGCCGGTACGGTTACCGAGGAAGACGAACATGAAACGCCTGATCCTGGCCGTGGTCCTGTCCGGACTTTGCGCAACCGCGCTGGCCGCCGACAACCTGCCCGTACACGAAGCGCCCGCCGGCGCCCGGGCCTACATTCTTTCCCCGACCGACGGCGCCACGGTGCCACGCACGTTCACCGTCCGCTTCGGCCTCCAGGGCATGGGCGTGGCGCCCGCAGGCGTGGACCGGCCCAAGACCGGCCATCACCACTTGCTTGTCGATGTCGACTCGTTGCCGCCGGCTGGCAAGCCGATCCCGTCCGACGCGCAGCATCTCCACTTCGGCGGCGGCCAGACCCAGACCGAGCTGACGCTGTCACCCGGCACGCACACCTTGCAACTGGAACTGGGCGACATGAACCATGTGCCGTTCGATCCGCCAGTGACGTCGAAGAAGATCACCGTGCACGTGGAGTAATTG
>CAZMMO010000285.1:0-3260 GCA_964567365.1 uncultured Rhodanobacteraceae bacterium
TGGTCAATGCGCTGAAGGTGGCCGGCAAGAACATCGAGGACGTCAAGCTGGCCACCGTCGGCATGGGCGCGGCCGGCGTGGCCTGCGTGGACATGCTGGTGGCGCTGGGCCTCAAGCCCGAGAACGTCCTGTCCGCCGACCGCGGCGGCGTGCTCAGCATGCGGCGCGAGGGACTGGACCCGAACAAGCAGCGTTACGCGCGCGAGACCCATTGCGAGTCGGTAGCCGACATCGTCAACGGCGCCGACATCTTCCTCGGCCTGTCCGCCGGCGGTGTGCTGACCGGGGACATGGTCAAGACCATGGCCGACAAGCCGATCATCCTGGCACTGGCCAACCCGTCGCCGGAGATCCTGCCCGAAGAGGCCAAGGCCGTGCGCCCGGACTGCATCATCGCCACCGGCCGCTCGGACTATCCCAACCAGGTCAACAACGCGCTGTGCTTCCCGTACATCTTCCGCGGCGCACTGGACGTGGGTGCCACCGTCATCAACGAACCGATGAAGGTGGCCTGCGTGCATGCCATCGCCGAGCTGGCGCGGCTGGAGGCTTCGGACGTGGCCGCACGCGCCTATGGCGGCAAGCCGCCGCATTTCGGACCCGACTACCTCATCCCACAGCCGTTCGATCCGCGCCTGGTGGTGAAGCTGCCGCCGGCGGTGGCCAGGGCGGCCATGGACTCGGGCGTGGCCACGCGTCCGATCGAGGACTTCGAGGCCTACCACGACAAGCTGTCCGCCTTCGTGTTCCGCACCGGCCTGGTGATGAAGCCGGTCTACGAACGCGCCAAGGCCGACCCGCGCCGCGTCGTCTACGCCGAGGGCGAGGAAGAGACCACCCTGCGCGCGGTGCAGGTGGTGGTCGACGAGGGCCTGGCCAAACCGATCCTGATCGGGCGTCCGGAAGTGATCGCCGAGCGCATCGAGCGCGCCGGCCTGCGCCTGCAGCAGGGGCGCGATTTCGAGCTTTGCAACATCCTGTCCGACCCGCGTTTCGAGGCGTACTGGCAGTTTTACCATCGCGCCATGGAGCGGCGCGGCGTGCACCCGTCCATGGCCAAGGCGGTGATCCGCTCGCGTTCGGGGGCGATTGCCGCGGTGATGGTGGCGCGCGGCGAGGCCGACGGCATGATCTGCGGCCTGGTCGGCCAGTACCACAAGAAGCTGCGCTACATCACCAACATCATCGGCATGGACCCGAACGTCCAGGCGCCCTCGGCCATGACCGCCGTGGCCACGGAAAAGGGCTTGTTCTTCTTCGTGGACACGCACGTACAGGACGACCCCACGGCCGAGCAGATCGCCGAGGCCACGCTGCAGGCGGTCATCCGCCTGAAACTGTTCGGCCTCAATCCGCGCGTGGCGTTGCTGTCGCAGTCCAATTTCGGCAGCAGCGACGCCCCCGGCGCGGTCAAGATGCGCCACGCGCTGGAGCTGATCCTCGAGAGCGCGCCCAAGCTCGAGGTCGAAGGCGAGATGCAGGCCGACATGGCCCTCAACCCCGAATTGCGCGAGCGACACTTCCCGCATTCGCACATGAGCGGCAAGGCCAACGTGTTCGTGTTTCCCAACATGGACGCGGCCAACATCGCCTACAACATGACGCGCATGCTGGCCGACGGCGTGTCGATCGGTCCGATCCTGATGGGGCCGGCGCGCCCGGCGCACATCCTCACCCCGCAGTCGACCGTGCGGCGGGTAGTCAACATGAGCGCGATCGCCTGCGTGGAGGCGCAGATCCGCGACCGCGTGACGAGTCCCTGAATGCGGGCCCGCGCCGGGCACCGCCCGGCCGTGCCGAGCCGCCGAAAGAGCGGTTTGCGCGTTAGACTGGACCCGAACGACAGCCGACGGAGATTTGCCATGACTCGCCAGATCGTGCCCGTACTCGCCGCCTGCCTGCTGGCCGTCGCCGGCGCCGCCTGGGCGCAGGGCCATGCGCGCAAGGTGGCGCCGCAGGACCTGGGCCAGTACTGGATCCGCACCAACACCCACGTCTACGCCCAGGCCCCCAACAGCGGCCGCGGCCTGGACAAGATCGGCTGCGCCGCGGTGACCTACGTCATCGGCACCGATGGCAACACCCGCGACGTTACCGTGGCCAAGGTGGTGCCCTCCACCAGCGACTTCCAGATCACCGCCTCGAGCATGATCAAAGCACTCCATTACGCCCCGGCGGAAGGCAACGCGCACCGGGTCCCGGTGAGCACCTATTTCATCGTGCCCTTCAACGTGCCGGCCGATTCGCCCGACATCATGGCGCGGGTGCTCAAATCCTGCCACTTGCCGGGGTACGGCGACTGAAGCGCCGTCGGGCCGGGCGATCCGTCTATAATCCGCTATTGAACGCCGCCGCCGTGCGGCCGGTTTTTTCTGCCGACGAACCCATGGAGTCGTCATGAGTATCGAAGATCTGGAAAGCGTCGCCCAGGCGATGGTCGCACCGGGCAAGGGCATCATCGCCATCGACGAGTCGACCGGCACCATCGGCAAGCGCCTTGCCGCGGTCCATGTGGAGAGCACCGAGGAGCATCGTCGCGCCTACCGCGAAATGCTGCTCACCACGCCCAACCTGGCCGATCACATCTCCGGCGCCATCCTGTATGACGAGACCATCCGCCAGTCCACCGCCGACGGCGTGCCGTTCACCAAGGTCATGACCGATGCCGGCATCATCCCCGGCATCAAGGTCGACAAGGGCGCCAAGCCGCTGGCCGGCTTCCCCGGCGAACTGGTCACCGAGGGCCTGGACGGCCTGCGCGATCGCCTGGCCGAGTACGTCAAGCTGGGCGCGCAGTTCGCCAAGTGGCGCGCGGTCATCACCATCGGCGAGGACACCCCCAGTTCCACCTGCGTGGAAGCCAATTGCCACGCGTTGGCGCGCTACGCCGCGCTGTGCCAGGAGGCCGGCCTGGTGCCGATGGTCGAGCCCGAGGTGCTGATGGACGGCGACCACGACATCGACGTGTGCTACGAGGTCACCGAGGCCACCCTGCGCAGCCTGTTCGGCGCGTTGTACGAGCACAACGTCATGCTCGAGGGCACCATCCTGAAGTCGAGCATGGTCGTGTCCGGCAAGGACTGCCCCGAGCAGGCCGATGTCGAGACCGTGGCCGAGGCCACCATCCGCTGCCTGAAATCCACCGTGCCGGCGGCCCTGCCCGGCATCGTGTTCCTCTCCGGTGGCCAGTCCGACCGCGACTCCACCGCGCATCTGAACGCCATGAACCGGCTCGGCCCGCATCCGTGGCCGCTGTCGTT
>CAZMMO010000286.1:0-3238 GCA_964567365.1 uncultured Rhodanobacteraceae bacterium
CAACTACGTCGGCCCCGAGGACCAGGTGTTCACGCCGATCGAGAAGCGTTGAGCCGTACGGCATGCCATGGGCCGGTTTGGTTCCGGTAAAGCCATCCGCTGGCAAGTTGATCGGATGATGTCCAAGCCCCCGTCCCCGTGCCCCAGGCCGCATGCCGTCCCCGTGACGCGGGCCGCGGGACGCATGCGCGGCCCCCGGCGATGGGTGCTGCTGGCCGTGGTGGTCGCCTTGGGCCCGTGGGTCGTGGTCTCGCATGCACAGCCCTCGCCAACGCTGGACCGCTTTGAAGTCGGGGTGGGCAGTTACCGTGCCAGCAGCAGCACGACCCTGGGGTTCGGTCTGCCCTACGGGATCTTTGCCGGCAGCGTCAATCTGGAGGACGACCTGGGCTTCGACCGCCACGAATCGCTGCCGCGCGTGCGTGCGAACCTGCTGGTGGGCGAACACCAGGGGTTGTCGCTCGACTACTACCGCTACAGTCGTGCCAGCGGCCGCGGCTGGAATCGGAACCTGGCCTGGCGCGACCGCCCGTACCGCATCGACGCCCGCCTGTACGGTCGGGTGTCGTTCGCCTTCGGCAGCCTGGCCTGGCGCTGGTGGTTCGGCAGCGGCGACGACGCGTTCGGGCTCGGAGTGGGCGCCAGCCACTACCGGGCATCCGGCCACCTGGAAGGGAACATCCGCGTCAACGGCGACACCTTGGGGGACATCGACGAGGATACCGGGGCCAGCGCCTGGGCACCCCTGCTGCAGGTGGGCTGGCGGCATGCCTTCGGCCGTCACTGGCGCATGTATTTCGACGCCGCCGGCGTCTTCAAGGGCGGCGGCAAGCTGAGCGGGCACATCTACAACGCCTCGCTGGGCGTCAAGTGGCTGCCGCTCGAGCACCTCGGATTCGGATTCGAATACGGCGTCAACAGCATCCACATCCAGCAGTCGCACGCGTATTACGACGACAGCCTGGACCTGCAGTTGTACGGACCGTCGGCATTCGTCTACCTGCGGCTGTGATCCACCCTTGCATCCCGATGTTGCGTTGTAGGAGCACCGGGGGCGCTCCTACAGGGGACCTCGAAAAACCGTCTTTTCTCACGGCCGCCACCCATTTCAACCAAAAACTATTTCCGTTCGTGGTGAGGTATCGAACCATGAACGGCGCGTGGAGCCTGAGGCTGGCGCCCCCTTCGATACCTCAGGACAGGCTTCGATACGCGAAGCGTACCCTGTGCTGAGCTTGTCGAAGCATCAGGGCGAACGGACTTCACCCCCGGCAATTGCCATCACGGATAATCCGGGACCACAGTTTTTCGAGGTTTCCTACAGATCGAGGGTGCCTGTGTCAGCCGATGCCTTCGGCCTCCAGCGCCTTCTTGACGCCGGCATCCTCGCGCATGCGCTGGAAGAAGGCGTCCAGGGCCTGCATGCCGTCCAGGTCCACCTTCGTTGCGCGTGCCCAGCGCAACACCACGAACAGGTAGGGGTCGGCGATCGAACGGTGCTCGCCGGCCAGCCACGGGGACGATGCCAGGCGTTCGTCGATACGCTGGAACAATCCGTGCAACTTTTTCCTGGCGTGCGCCTTCAGGTCCTCGTGCTGCGATTCGTCGGCAAGAAAGCTGGCCGGCGCGAACAGGGGCTTGAAGGACTGGTGCACGTCCGAGTTGAGCAGGCCCAGCCAGCGGTTGACCTCGGCGCGGCCGCGGGGGTCGCTGCCGGCAAGTTCGGCCTCGGGATGCTTTTCGGCGAGGTAATGCAGGATGGCCTCGTTCTCGGTCAGCGTCCAGCCGTCGTCGTCGGCCAGCGCCGGCACCATGCCGCGCGGGTTGATCTTGAGGTATTCGGGAGACTTGAGCTTGTCGCGCGCGACCTCGACGGCCTCGTAGGAAGCCCCGGTCCATTCCAGCACGATGTGATCGGCCAGCGAGCAGGCACCGGGGAAGTAATAGAGTTTCATGGCGGCTCTCCGTCGCGGATAAGGGATTTTCCAGTGTATGCCTATCCACTTTTGCGGCGAAGGGAGGCGCGGCGCGATGCCGCGTAGCCAAGGCCGCACACGCCGGCGACCAGCAGGCCGTCGAGCAGCCACGGCGCCCACGGGTGGGCAGCGAACCAGCCGCCGACCAGATGGTCGTGCGAGATCATGCGCGCGGCGGTCCAGGCGATGGTGCCGGCGCCAATGTAGATGATGATCGGGAAGCGCTCCATCAGGCGCAGGATCAGGGTCGAGCCCCACACCACCAGCGGCACGCTGATCAGCAGGCCGATCACCACCAGCCCGATATGGCCCTTGGCCGCGCCGGCGATGCCCAGCACGTTGTCCAGCCCCATCAGCGCATCGGCCAGGATGATGGTGCGGATGGCGGAGGCGAGGCTGGTGGCTTCCCGGATGTGCGGTTCGGCATGCACGTCGTTCTGGCGCAGCAGGTTCCAGGCGATCGGCACCAGCACGATGCCGCCGACCAGCATCAGGCCCGGCAGCTTGAGCAGGTAGACCACCGCCACGGTCAGGGCGATGCGCACGCCGACCGCGCCGAACGTGCCCCAGAAGATGGCCTGGCGCTGGCGATGCCGGGGCAGCCGGCGCGCGGCCAGCGCGATGACCACGGCGTTGTCGCCGGCCAGTACCAGGTCGATGACGATGATGCTGAGCAGACCGGAGAAAAAATGCGCGGGAAGCGAGAAGAAATCCATGCGGCTCTCGTGGTTCGCGCGGAGACAAGAGCGACTACGGCGACCGCGCAGGCCCCGCCGTTGCCGCAAAAGTCTCGCCCGCGATGCAAACCGCTACGGCAACCGGGGCCAGGACGGACCCGTGGTGACGACTGCCGCGCAGGCGCCGACGGCGCCCGGGGCTACTCCCTTTTGGGATAGCCAGGGCATTCTCCCGAGCCTGTCCGTTGACGTCAAGCGTGGCGCGGGCGCTCACGGTAAACTGACGGTTTCCGTTGCCGAGAGTGCCCATGAGCGCCGACATCCGCTCCGCCCAGCGACCCGATCCCGACCAGCCGATGCGCGAGATTGCCGACTACGTGGTCGACTACCGCATCGATTCGCCGGAGGCCTACGACACCGCGCGCTACATGCTGCTCGATGCGCTCGGCTGCGCCATGCTGGCGATGAAGTTTCCCGAATGCGTCAAGCATCTGGGGCCGATCGTGCCCGGCGCCACCTTGCCCGGCGGTACCCGCGTGCCCGGCACCAGCCACGAGCTGGATCCGGTGCAGGGCGCCTTCGCCA
>CAZMMO010000287.1:0-3203 GCA_964567365.1 uncultured Rhodanobacteraceae bacterium
CAACGCTCATGGAACGCTGATGCCGTCGCGCCCAGGTGCGCTCCTACAAACAAAACACGATTGGGTCGTGGCATATTCCGTGTCGAGCCCGTCGGAGATCATTCCCCGCCTGTCGACACAGGAACCGGCTGGATTGGTGCGCCACCACGGCCCACAATGCACGCATGGGCACGGCGTCTTCCCCATGCGGCGATTCCGTTGCTCCCGGTACAACGGGAGCAACGCCGGCGGCCGATGCCGCACCGTGCGCACAGCCGGTGGCCAGCCGTGATGGCCGCAGGCTGTGGCTGCGTTCCATCGTGCCGGCCGACGTCGACGCGCTGCGGCGCTGTTTCACGCGCCTGTCCGAAGACGAAATCCGCATGCGCTTCCTGTACCCCATGTACAAGCTCCCCGAGCCCATGGCATGGCGCCTGTGCAACACCGATCCCGAGAACGAGGTCGCACTGGTGCTGATGGATCGGACCACCGATCCACCCCAGATGCGCGGCGTCGGCCGCCTGTTCCTCGACCGCACGCTCGAGCAGGCCGAGTTTTCCGTGCTGGTGGAAAAAGCCTGGACCGGGCTCGGCCTGGGCGCGTTGCTGATGCAGCACCTGGTGGACATCTGCCGTCGACGCGGACTGAACCGGATCTGGGGACGCGTGCTGATCGAGAACCGCCCCATGCTCGACCTGTGCCGGCAACTGGGATTTGAGCGCCAGGCGCTGGCCGGCGAGCCCGGTATCGCCCAGATCACCCTCGACCTCGACCTCGACCCGTCACCCGGGTAGGGCGGGCCTCACACCGGCTTGTCGGGCATCGATGCCGTCGCGCCCAGGTGCGCTCCTACAATCTCCACGGGTCGGACGGACAGCCTGCTAAAATGGTCGCCCGTCTTTTTCGCGCACTGGTTGCCACGGCGACCGGTGCGGTCATGTATTGGCCTTGCGCATGCCCTTGCTCGACATCTCCCTGCCCACCTCGGCCAAACAGCGCCGCTTCTGGATCACGCCGGACGGCTCGGCCACGGCCCTGGCCATCGCCTGCGCCGCGCGCAAGCATGACGGCCTGCTGGTGGTGGTCGCGCGCGACAATCTGCGCGCGCGGCAGTGGCAGGACGAGTTGGGCATCTTCGCCAACGACCTGCCGGTGCTGCATTTTCCGGGCTGGGAGACCCTGTCCTACGACCTGTTCAGTCCGCATCCGGAGATCGTCTCCCAGCGCATCGCCACGCTGTACCGGTTGCCGACGGTCACGCGCGGCATCCTGATCGTGCCGGTGGACACGCTGATGCAACGCCTGGCGCCGCGCAGCTACGTCGCCGGTTCCGGGCTGGTGGTTCGGCAAGGCCAGTCGCTGGCGCTCGATGCCGAACAGCGCCGCCTGGAGGCGGCCGGCTACCGGCACGTTCCACAGGCCGACGAGCCGGGCGAGTTCGCCGTGCGCGGCGCGCTGATCGACATTTTCCCGATGGGCAGCGACCACCCCTACCGCATCGAGCTGTTCGACGAGGAAGTCGATTCCATCCGTAGTTTCGACCCCGAGACGCAGCGCTCGCAGGACAAGGTCGACGCCGTGGAACTGCTGCCGGCGCGCGAATTCCCGCTCACCGAGGAAGCCACCCGCGCCTTCCGCAACCGCCTGCGCGAACGCTTCCCGATCGACGTGCGCCACTGCCCGATCTACCAGGACATGAAGCAGGGCATGACGCCGGGCGGCATCGAGTATTACCTGCCGCTCTTCTTCGAGGCCACCGAGACCCTGTTCGACTACCTCGACGACAGCGCCCTGTTCGTGCTCGACGAGCATGCCCTGGACGCCGCCGAACAGGCGTGGAAACAGGCCGGCGACCGCCACGAACAACGCGCGCACGACATCGAACGTCCGATCCTGCCGCCGGCCGAACTGTATCTGCCGCCGGACCGGTTGCGCGAGCAATTGAACGCCTGGCGCCGTGCCGAGTTCGTCCCGGCTGGGCACGAACATGCGCTGCCGCTAGGCACCCGTCCGGTTCCCGACGTCACGCTGCCGGCACATGGCGAGACCGGCACTCCCAAGTTGCAGCAATTCCTCGACGACCAGGCTGGCCGCGTACTCGTCGCCGCCGACTCCGCCGGCCGCCGCGAAGCCGTGTTCGAATTGCTGGCCACCCATGGCCTGCATGCGGTACCGGTCGAGGACTGGCAAGCCTTCGTCGCAGGCGGCGCGGATCCGGCGCCGCTGGCGCTCACCGTCGCACCGCTGGAAGGCGGCTTCATCCTCGACGCGGCCGCGCTCGCCGTCCTGACCGAACGCGACCTGCTCGGCGAACGCGCCGTGCGCACACGCCGCCGCGCGGGCCAGGCCCGGGCGCGCGACCCGGACACCATCATCCGCGACCTCACCGAACTGGCCGAGGGCGCGCCCATCGTGCACATCGACCACGGCGTGGGCCGCTACCGCGGGCTCGAGACGCTCGACGTCGGCGACGTGCCCGGCGAATACCTGGTCATCGAATACGCCAAGGGCGACAAGCTGTACGTGCCGGTGGCGCAGCTCGACCTGGTCGGTCGCTACACCGGCACCGCGCCGGAGTCGGCCCCGCTGCACTCGCTCGGCGGCGACGCCTGGGAAAAGGCCCGCCGCAAGGCCGCGGAAAAAGTTCACGACGTGGCCGCCGAACTGCTTGCCATCTACGCCCAGCGCGAGGCCCGCCAGGGCACCGCCACGCGCATCGATCGCGCCCTGTCGCGGCAGTTCGCCGCCGGCTTCCCGTTCGAGGAAACCCCCGACCAGCAGCAGGCCATCGAAGCCGTGCTGGCCGACATCGAGGCCCCGCGCGCGATGGACCGCGTGGTCTGCGGCGACGTCGGTTTCGGCAAGACCGAGGTAGCCCTGCGCGCGGCCTTCGCCGTGGCCAGCGCCGGGCGCCAGGTCTGCGTGCTGGTGCCGACCACGCTGCTGGCCCAGCAGCACTACACCAGCTTCAGCGACCGCTTCGCCGACTGGCCGATCACGATCGAGGTGCTCTCGCGCTTCCAGTCGGGCAAGGACGCCACCCGCACACTCGGCAGGCTGGCCGAAGGCAAGGTCGACATCGTCATCGGCACGCACAAGCTGTTGCAGGACGGCGTGAAATTCAAGGACCTCCGAGGTGGACCTGCTGACGCTGACCGCCACGCCGATACCGCGCACGCTCAACATGGCCATGAGCGGCCTGCGCGACTTGAGCCTGATCGCCA
>CAZMMO010000288.1:0-3189 GCA_964567365.1 uncultured Rhodanobacteraceae bacterium
GCCGTGGCGCGCGCCGAATTCGCCCGTGTCGGGCTGGACGTGCCGGTGGCCTCGTGCGGCACCGGCGACTGGCACGTAGGGCAAGGCGCCGATCCGCGCGCGGTGCGGGCGGGCGCGGATGCCGGTTACGACCTGTCCGCGCACCGCGCGCGCCAGTTGCAGCCGCAGGATTTCTCGCGCTACCGGCTGATCCTGGCCATGGATCGCTCCAATCTCGGGGATCTGCTGGCTGCTTGTCCACCGGAACTGCATCCGCGCGTGGGCCTGTTTCTGGAGATGGCTACAGCGGCGCCTCCGGCCGAGGTGCCCGATCCCTACCATGGTGGGGATCGGGACTTTGCGCACGTGATCGCGCTGGCCCGACGGGGGGTGCAGGGCCTTGTCGGCTTGCTGCAAGAATGACTTTCGACGCTTCTGCCTGTTGTGGTTCGCTGTAGGAGCGCACCTGGGCGCGACAGCATCAGCGTTCAATGAGCCCTGAGCCCGTCGCGCCCAGGTGCGCTCCTACGAGGGAAAAAGGGGTTGATGAGGGTGGGGCGGGCTAAAATGGGTGTATGGCCGAAGCATCCCCTCCTGCCTTCGATGGCAAGGCATTTGTCCGCACCCTGACCACCTCGCCGGGGGTCTACCGCTATTTCGACGCCGACGACAAGCTGTTGTACGTCGGCAAGGCGGCCAACCTGAAAAAGCGCGTGGGCAGCTATTTCCTGCGTCCGCGCATGGAGCCGCGCATCGCCGCCATGGTCGCGCAGATCGCGCGCGTGGAGACCACCGTGACCCGCACCGCCGCCGAGGCGCTGGTGCTGGAGTCGCAGCTGATCAAGACGCTCAAGCCGCACTACAACATCGTGCTGCGCGACGACAAGAGTTATCCCTACATTTACCTTTCGGCCGACGAGGATTACCCGCGCCTGGCCTTCCATCGCGGCGCGCGGACCGGCAAGGGGCGCTATTTCGGCCCGTTCCCGAGCGCCTGGGCGGTGCGCGAGACCCTCAACCTGATGCAGAAACTGTTCAAGGTACGCCAGTGCGAGGACAGCTATTTCCGCAACCGCTCGCGGCCCTGTCTGCTGTACCAGATCGGCCGTTGCAGCGCGCCCTGCGTGGGCCTGATCAGCGTCGAGGACTACCAGCGCGACGTGCGCCACGCCGAAATGTTCCTGGAAGGCAAGAGCCCGGAGGTGATCGAGGACCTCACCCGCGACATGGAGGAGGCCAGCAAGGCGCTGGACTTCGAGCGGGCCGCCCGGCTGCGCGACCAGATCGCCGCCCTGCGCAAGCTGCTGGCCCAGAACCACGTGCAGGGTGCCAGCGCCGACATGGATGTGATCGCCTGCCGGGTGGAATCGGGCCTGGCCTGCGTCAGCGTGCTGTTTTTCCGCCAGGGCGTGTCGCTGGGGTCGCGCGACTTTTTCCCGCGCCTGCCGCTGGATGCCGATGCCGCCGACGTGCTGCAGCAGTTCGTGGCGCAGTATTACCTGGAGCGTCCGGTACCGCGCGAACTGGTTCTCGACCCGGCCGTGTCGGATCGGGAAACGCTGGGCGAGGCCTTGTCCTCGCACGCGGGACATGCCGTGGACATCAAGTGCCGCGTGCGCGGCGACCGCGCCCGGTTCCGCGACCTTGCCGCGCGCAATGCCGGCGCCGCGCTGACCTCGCGCCTGGCCAGCCGCCAGACCCTGGGTGCACGTTTCGACGACCTGAAGAAACTGCTGGGGCTGGAGGAGCCGCCACGGCGCATCGAATGTTTCGACATCAGCCATACGCGCGGCGAGGCCACCGTGGCCTCGTGCGTGGTGTTCGGTCCGGAGGGACCGGAGAAATCGCATTACCGCCGTTTCAACATCAGCGGCATCACGCCCGGCGACGACTACGCCGCCATGCACCAGGCGCTGACCCGGCGCTTCCGGCGCCTGGCCGCCGGCGAGGGCACGAAGCCGGACATCCTGCTCATCGACGGCGGCCGCGGCCAGGTCCGGCAGGCATTGGAAGTGCTGGACGAACTGGAGGTCACCGGCATCCGCGTGATCGGCGTGGCCAAGGGACCGGCGCGACGGTCCGGCGACGAGGACCTGATCCTGGCCGACAGCGGCCGCACCCTGCACCCGGGCGCGCATTCGCCGGCGCTGCACCTGATCGACGCGGTGCGCGACGAATCGCACCGGTTCGCCATCGGCGGCCATCGCAAGCGGCGCCAGAAGGCGCGCGACCACAGCGTGCTGGAAGAGGTGCCGGGCGTCGGCGCGCGGCGGCGTTCGGCGCTGCTCAAGGCTTTCGGCGGTCTGCGCGGCGTGGAAGCCGCCGGGGTGGACGAGCTGATGCAGGTCAAGGGCATCCATCGCGACCTGGCCGAACGCATCTACGCGGCCCTGCATGGCTGAACGCCGGTACCCCGCCGCGGCGTGAATTGACGCGCCCGGGCTGGATGGACCGGCAAAAGCTGCGACAATCATTCCCTGTCACCGCGGACCCCGTGCATGCGCATCAACTTTCCCACCTGGCTGACCCTGTTTCGTGTATTCCTGTTGCCGGTGATGGTGCTGGTGTACTACCTGCACGCCATCGACAGCGGCATCCCGTTGCGCGTGGCCAACATCGGGGCGGCCGTGATCTTCGTGCTGGCCTCGTTGACCGACTGGCTGGACGGCTTCCTGGCCCGGCGCTGGAACCAGACTTCCAGCTTTGGCGCCTTTCTCGACCCCGTGGCCGACAAGCTGATGGTGACGGTCACCCTGTTCCTGCTCGTGCAGACCCACCATACCGTGCTGATGGCCATCGCCAGCGCGGTCATCGTGGGCCGCGAGATCGGGGTGTCGGCCCTGCGCGAGTGGATGGCCGGCATCGGCCAGCGCGGCCGCGTGCGCGTGGCCATGGTGGGCAAGGTCAAGACCGTCATGCAGATGGTGGCCATCGTGGTGCTGCTGCTCGAGCACAACAAGGATGCCGAATTGCTGCGGTACTGGTACGTGGGCGAAACCCTCCTGGTCATCGCCGCCGTGCTGACGATCTGGTCGGGGCTGGTGTACCTGCGCGCGGCCTGGCCGTCCTTTCGGGAAGACAGCCGGCGGCAGGAGCAGGAAATCGAGTGATCCGCAGGATGGAAATGGGTGTGCCAGTCTTGACAGGCCACACCGAGCCGGTAACATACGCGGCTCCCGGGCGGGAATAGCTCAGTTGGTAGAGCACGAC
>CAZMMO010000289.1:0-3153 GCA_964567365.1 uncultured Rhodanobacteraceae bacterium
TTCCGACGCCATGGACATCCGCGCCGGCAGCGCGATCCAGCGCGGCCCGCGCAACATGCTCTCGCGCATGTGGATGGCGGTGCCGATCGGCATCACCGTGGAAGGCGCGAACATCCTCACCCGCTCGATGATCATCTACGGACAGGGCGCGATCCGCTGCCATCCGTACGTGCAGAAACTGATCCAGGCGGTGGACGCCAAGGACTACCGACTCCTGGACAAGGCCGTGTTCGGCTACGTCAATTTCGTCGCCACTCGCGCCGTGCGCGCGTGGCTGCTGGGCCTCACCGGCAGCCGCCTGGCGCGCGTGCCGCAGGTGCAGGACGTCAAGCGTTTCTACCAGCACCTGACCCGGCTGTCGGCGGCGTTCGCCTTCGTCTCCGACCTGTCGATGGGCGTGCTCGGCGGCTCGCTGAAGCGTCGCGAGAAGATTTCCGGCCGCCTTGCCGACGCGCTGGCCTGGCAGTACCTGGCCGCGGCCTCGCTCAAGCGTTACCACGACGAACCCAAGCTGGCCAGCAACTATGACCTGGCGCGCTGGTCGGCGGCGCTGGCCCTGTACCGCGTGCAGGAAGCGCTGGTCGGCGTACTCGACAACCTGCCTTCACGTCCGCTGTCGATGCTGGCGCGGTGGATCGTGTTTCCCCTCGGCGCACGCCTGCGTCCCCCCTCGGACAAGCTGGGCCGACGCGCGGCGCGGGCCATCCTCGAGGACCGCGAGGCACGCATCCACCTCAGCGAAGACATCCACGTGCCCGGCCCCGACGAACCCGGCCTGGGCGCGCTGGAGGCGGCGCTGGCCAAGGCCGTGCGCGCCATGCCGATCGAGACCAAGATGCGCGACGCGGTGCGCGCGGGCCGCCTGGAACGCGCCCCCGGCCACATGCTCGACGACCAGGCCCTGGCCGCCGGCGTCATCAGCGAGCAGGAATACCAGCTGCTGGACGAGGCGCGCGAGGCGCGCCAGGAAGTGGTGCAGGTGGATGTCTTCGACAGCGTGACCTATCGCGAACTGCACTGAAGAATCCCCCCGGGAATTCCCGGGGGCCCCGTACCTTCTCCCCCGGGAGAGGGAAAACAACCACCGCGAAGCTCGTGGCAGGAGTCTCCCGATGATCCGAAAAAGCCGGACGGGGCGACAAATTCCTAGGAAATGTTCCGGTTGGCAAGCACGCCGCGCTGGCTAGACTGTGTCCATCGCAGCGGTCACGCTGCCTGATCCGACAAGGAGCGCACCATGCGCATCGGGCTCCTCATGGATGCCTCCTGCGATCTGCCGCAGGAATATGTCGCCGCGCACCCCATCACCGTACTGCCCGTGCACGTCAACCTCGACGGCCAGGTCTTCGACGACCGCCGCGACAAAGGCGAAACCCTGCGTTTCCTGGAGCGGCAAGAGGACATCGGCAACCTTCCGGCACATACCGAGCCGTATTCGGACGAGCAGATCCAGGCGTTGTTCCTGGAACACCTGGTCACCCGCTTCGACTGCGTGTTCTGCCTGACCGCCAGCGGCACGCGCAGTTCCGTGCATGCCAACGTCACCCGGGCCAGCTTCGGCATCGTGCAGAACTACCGCGAGGCGCGTCAGGCGGCCGGCGTGCAGGGCCCGTTCCTGCTGCGCGTCGTCGACACCCAGACCCTGTGCGCCGGCGCGGCCGTGCCGGTGACCGAGGCCGTGCGCCTGGTCGCCGCGGGCAAATCCTCGGCGCAGATCCGCGAGCGCCTGGAAGAAGTCAGCCGGAACACCTACGGCTACCTGTTGCCGCGCGACCTGCGCCGGCTGCACACGCGCTCGCGCGCCCGCGGCGAGCGCGGCGTGAGCCTTCTCGGCTCGGCCCTGGGCTCGACGCTGGACATCAAGCCGATCCTGTGCGACTGGCGCGGCACCACCTCCACCACGGCCCGCCTGCGCGGTTTCGAAACCGCTGCCCAGGCCCTGTTCGGACACACCGCCCAACGCATCCGCCAGGGCCTGATGGTGCCCTCGGTCTGCCTCAGCTACGGCGGTCGTCTCGAGGACCTGCGCGCGCTGCCAGGCTACGCCCAGGTGCCCGAGGCGTGCCGCGACTGTGGCGTGGATCTGCTGGAAAGCCCGATGAGCATCACCGGCATGGTCAACGCCGGCACCGGCGCGCTCAGCGTGGGCTTTGCCTGCGAGGAATACCGCGCCGAATTCTGATTGCGCCTACAATGGGGCATGCGCCGCCCTGTCTGCCTGCTGTTCCTGTGCATGCTGCCGCTTGCCGCGCCGCTGCCGGCCGCCACGGTGTACCAGTGCGTGACGGGCAGCGGCCAGACAAGCTACCAGGACACTCCCTGCGCACAGGACCGCCACCAGCGCGTGCTGCATCTGGCCGTGACGGCGCCGGCCTCCGTGCCGGCCCCGGCCTCGACTTCCATGCCCACCGTCCGCACCGCGGCCACGCCGGCACCCGCCCCGGCCACGCCGGCGACCCCGCCTCCGCCGACCGCACCGCCGCCGGTGCTGTACCGCTGCACGCGCGCCACCGACGGCACCACCTATCTCAGCCGCACCGGCCATACGCGCCCCTATCTCGCGCCATCGGCCATGCTCGGCTACACGGGGATATCGCCGGCCCGAAGAAGGCACGGCAGGATCGAGCCCAGCGTATCCGCGCCCGAGCTGATGCCCGGCCCCACCTCGGAAATGATCGGCGGCCGCTACTACCTGCAGGTTCGCGATACCTGCCGGCGCCTGCCGCCCGCCGCCGCCTGCGCCGCGCTGGAGCAACAGTACGAGGCCAACGAGGAAGCCATCCATCAGGCCTTCCGCGACGAGCGCGCGCCACTGCAGAAGCGCCGCCGGCAATTGCGCGCGCGCATGGCCGGCTGCCACGGCTGAGCACCGCCGCACGGACACCCCGCGTAGGAGCGCACCCGGGCGCGACAGCCTCGAGCCACCATGGAATTCCACCCGTCATGTCCGGGCGCGAGGGTTGCAAGGTGCGATGACGATTATGCGATTTCCTGTCGCATAATGCCGTCGCGCCCGGGTGCGCTCCTACACCAGGGCCAGCGCCTCGCGGGGGGCGTGGCGGCGCTCGTGGTCCAGCAGCCAGCGCTTGGCGTCGAGTCCGCCGCCGTAGCCGGTGAGGCTGCCGTTGCTGCCGATGACGCGATGGCAGGGCA
>CAZMMO010000290.1:0-3131 GCA_964567365.1 uncultured Rhodanobacteraceae bacterium
GCGCCACGGTCTCGCCGGGCTCGACGGCCAGCGTGAAATCCTGCAGGGCCGGGGCGTCCGGCCGCGTCGGGTAATGGAAATCGACGTGCTCGAAAGCGATCGCGCCACGGATCGGCGACGGCAGCACGGCGGGCGAGGCCGGCGAGGCAATGCCCGGTTGCTCGGCAAACAATTCGCTGATGCGCTCCATCGCTCCCGCGGCGCGCAGCACCATGCCGAACACGCCGCTGATGGTGCCGACCGAACCGGCCGCGAACACCGCGTACATCACGAACTGGGTCAGCACGCCGACATCCATGCTGCCAGCCAGCACGTCGCGCGCGCCGGCCCACAACACCAGGATGATCGCGCCGAACACCAGCGAGATGATGGCCGCCGTCAGCCCGGCGCGCATGCCGATGCGGCGCCGCGCCGTGGCCAATGCCTGGCGGATGGCTTCCCCGTAGCGCCGGTTTTCCACCTGCTCGCGGCCGTAGGCCTTGATCGTCGTGGCCGCGTTCAACGTCTCGTTGGCGATGGCGGCGGCGTCGGCCAGACGGTCCTGGCTGTGGCGCGACAACCGTTGCACGCGCTTGCCGAACAGCAGCAGCGGGACCATCACGGCGGGAATGACCAGCGCCGTCAGGCCGGCCAGGCGTGGACTGGTCCAGATCATCAGCGCGGTGGCTCCCAGCAGCATCACCACCGCGCGCAGGGCCATGGAAACGCCCGAGCCGACCAGGGTCTGCACCAGTTCGGTATCGGTACCGAGGCGGGAAATCAGCTCGCCTACGCGGGATTTCTCGAAAAAGCCGACATCGAGCTTCATCAGGTGGCCGTACAGCGTCCGCCGCAGCGAGGCCAGCGAACGCTCGCCGAGCAGCGTAATGCAGAAAAACCGCGCGGCCGTGGCAAATGCCAGCACCAGCGCCACCACGAACAGGGCCATGAAGGTGTGGTTGATGACCGTCGGGTCGGTGCCCGAGAAGCCGCGGTCGATCATGTGCCGAACCGCCACCGGCAACACCAGCGAAGCCGCCGAGGACAGGCCCAGGAACAGCAGCCAGCCCAGCGCCAGCCACTTGTGCGGCTTCAGGAACGGCCACAGGCCGAGCAGGGCGGTCAGGCGATGGGATTCGTCGGTGCGTTTGCGGCGTGGCATCCCGACATTTTGCCAGCAGTGGCGGTCGCTGTGCGGGTGACCTGTCGCTCGTCATTCCGGTACAAGTTCGCTGCTGTCCGGGGCGTTTGCTGCAAGCCGCGCAACCACCTCGCCGTCATTCCGGCGCAAGCCGGAATCCCGTGTCGTTGCGGTCCCTGGCTCGAAATCACCAGGCCCCGGCTTTACGCGATAATGGCCGTATGGAAAACCGTCCCGACGCCCATGACACCATCCGCGCCGTGCAATGGCACGGCGACCGCCTGCGCCTGCTGGATCAGCGCCGCCTGCCGGCGGAAGAAACCTGGCTCGATTGTCGCCATCCCGAGGAGGTCGGGACGGCGATCCGCGACCTGGCCGTGCGTGGAGCTCCCGCCATCGGCATCGCCGCGGCATGGGCCGTGGTCCTGGCCGCGCAACAAGGGCAGGATCTGGCGACTGTCATGGACGACCTGCGGCGCACGCGGCCCACGGCCGTCAATCTGGGATGGGCGCTCGACCGCATGGCATCGTATGCCGATCAGGGCGCCGAGGCACTGGAACGGGAAGCGCAGGCCATCCAGGACGAGGACCTGGCCGCCAACCACCGCATGGGCGAACTGGGCGCGGCCCTGATCGCTCCGGACAGTGGCGTGCTGACCCATTGCAACACCGGCTCGCTGGCCAGCGCGGGTTTCGGCACCGCCCTGGGCGTGATCCGCGCCGGCTATGCCCAGCGACGTATCACGCGGGTGTTCGCCGGCGAAACGCGGCCCTGGCTGCAGGGTGCCCGATTGACCCTGTGGGAACTGGTGCGTGATCACATCCCGGCGCACCTGATCGCCGATTCCGCGGCGGCCCACCTGATGAAGACCGGGCAGGTGCAATGGGTCATCATCGGCGCCGACCGCATCGCCGCCAACGGCGACACCGCCAACAAGATCGGCAGCTACGGGCTGGCCATCGCCGCACGCCATCACGGGGTGAAGTTCATGGTGGTCGCGTCCTCCTCGACCCTGGACGCGACCATGCCCAACGGTGACGGCATCGAAATCGAACTGCGCGATCCGGACGAACTGCTGCAGCATGCCGGCACGCGCACGACGGTGGAGGGCGCGCAGGCCTGGAACCCGGTGTTCGACGTGGTACCGGCGGACCTGATCGACGTGATCGTCACCGAGCGCGGCGTGGTCCACGCCCCGGATGCCGGACGCATGGCCGCGTTGTTCGCGCGCACATGAAGAAGCTGCGCCATGAAGTGGCATGGTTCGCCGTCGGCGGCCTGATCGGTTTCGCCGTCGATGCCTCCATCGTGCATTTCCTGGTGCGCGTGGCCGCCTGGAACCCCTACCTGGCGCGCGTGCTCTCGTTCGTGGCCGCCGCCAGCGTCACCTGGCTGTGGAACCGCAGCTTCACCTTCGCCCATCGGCGGCGTCCCGGCGCCGGCGGCGAATGGTTGCGCTGGGTCGCGGTGATGGCCCTGGGAGCAGGGCTCAACTACGGCATCTATGCGGCCCTGGTGGCCACTATGACGGTGGTCCGCCACTGGCCGGTACTGGGCGTGGCGGCGGGTTCCGCGTGCGCCGCCGTGGTCAATTTTGCCGGTGCCCGCACGGTGGTTTTCAACACCCCCGAATCGCATCGGTAACTCATTGTTTCTTATGGACAATATACGGGCTTCCAGCGCCCGTTTGTGATATACTTCATCGGTTCTATCCAGGCGCTCCGCGGCGGGCTGCAGCAGGCACGCCGGGGGACCGATTTTTGCTTTCAAGGGACGTGATACATGGCCGAACTCGCCAAAGAAGTCATCCGGGTCAACATCGAAGACGAAATGCGCCAGAGCTATCTCGATTACGCCATGAGCGTGATCGTCGGGCGGGCTCTTCCGGACGTGCGCGACGGCCTCAAGCCGGTACACCGGCGCGTATTGTTCGCCATGAACGAACTGGGCAATGCCTGGAACAAGGCGCACAAGAAATCCGCCCGCGTGGTCGGCGACGTCATCGGCAAA
>CAZMMO010000291.1:0-3128 GCA_964567365.1 uncultured Rhodanobacteraceae bacterium
GCGCCATGTGGAAATACAGGTAGCCGCCGAACAGCTCGTCCGCGCCTTCGCCGGACAGCACCATCTTGATGCCCATGGCCCGGATGCGCCGCGCCATGAGGTACATCGGCGTGGAGGCGCGCACGGTGGTGACGTCGTAGCTCTCGATGTGGCGGATGACGTCCTCGAGCGCGTCCAGGCCTTCCTGCACGGTGAAGACGAAGCTGTGGTGCACGGTACCGATGGCGTCGGCCACGGTCTGCGCCGCGGCCAGATCGGGAGAGCCTTCCAGGCCGATCGAGAAACTGTGCAGACGCGGCCACCAGGCCTCGCTGCGGTCGTCATCCTCGATGCGGCGCGCGGCGGCGCGTGCGGCCAGGGCCGCGATCAGCGAGGAGTCCAGGCCGCCGGACAGCAACACGCCGTAGGGCACGTCGCTCATCAGGTGGCTGTGCACCGACTTTTCCAGCGCCTTGCGCAGGGCCGGGGCATCGTCCGGCCCGTCGGCGACGGCCGCGTATTCCCGCCACGTGGGCTGGTAATAGCGCTCGGGCGCATCCATTCCGGTGCGCTGCCAGCAGCCGGGCGGGAAGACTTCCACGCTGGTGCACACGGTGGAAAGCGCCTTCAGTTCCGAGGCCACCCACAGGCGCCCCTGCGCGTCGCGGCCGGTATACATCGGCATGATGCCGATCGGGTCGCGCGCGATCAGCCACTGGCCGCGCGCGCGGTCCCACAGCACGAAGGCGAACATGCCCTGGAGCCGGTTCAGCCAGTCGCCCGAGGCCGCTTCCGCGGCCTGCCGGTACAGGGGCAGGATGACCTCGCAATCCGAATCGGTGCGGAAATCGTAGTCGGCAAAGTCCTTGCGCAGATCGCGGTGGTTGTAGATTTCGCCATTGACGGCCAGGACCTGGTTTTCGTCGGTCGAAAACAACGGCTGCGCGCCGTGCAACACGTCCACGATCGCCAGGCGCTCGTGCGCCAGGATTGCATGCTCGTCGGCATGCACGCCGCTCCAGTCCGGCCCGCGATGACGAATCCGCCGCGCCTGCGCCAATACCTGCGCGCGCAAGCCCGTCACGTCGCCCTCGGGGTCGAATACCGCCACAAAACCGCACATCTCAATATTCTCCAACAGAATCGGCCGATGCTGGCACGCGTATGCGATGCCGATAAATGATTGACTCGCATATGTTTCGCACACCATCCTATAATGGAAAACCCCTCCACGACCGACCGGAGGCCGGCATGACATCCCACCATCGCATTCCCCGCTTTGTGCCGCTGCTGGTCCTGATGCTGCTTCCCGGCGTCGCCCTCGGCACGCCCCCGGGCCCCGAGCTCGCACCGGCCACGTCCGCCACGCCGCGCGTCACGGTGACCTACCACCAGCCGCACCAGTTCACCGAAAGCCGCCTGGCCGGGTTCGGCCACGGCTACGACCACGGCCAGTACCTGCAAAAACTCCAGGCCTTCCTGGTGCGCAAGGCAACGCCCATGCTCAAGCCGCACCAGCGCCTGTCCATCACGGTCACCGACATCAAGCTGGCCGGCAACTACGAGCCCTGGCACGGCCCGGACTGGGACAACGTGCGCTTCATGCGCGACATCTACCCGCCGCGCATCCACCTGCGCTTCACCCTCACCGGCGCGAACGGCCAGGTGCTCCGCCAGGGCGCGCGCAAGCTCGTCGGCCTGGACTATCTGAACGCCTACGCCCTGGCACCCGGCGACACCGATCCGCTGCGCTACGACAAGGCCCTGCTGGACCGCTGGCTGCGCCAGGGGCCCTCACGCTGGTAGGCTAGGGACTTTTCGTCATCCCGAGGCCCTGTATCGCATGAGTGCCCAGGACGTACTTTCCTTCTGGTTCGAGGAACTGGAGCCCAAGCAGCACTTCACCCGCAATTCCGCGCTGGACGAGGCGATCGCCATCCGTTTCGGCACCACCCTGGCGGCCGCCGCGCGCGGCGAACTGTTTGCATGGCGCGACAGCGCGCAAGGGCGGCTGGCGGAGATCCTCGTGCTGGACCAGTTCTCGCGCAATCTGTTCCGCGGCGACGCGCGTGCTTTCGCCTGCGACCCGATGGCGCTCACCCTGGCCCAGGAGCTCGTGCTCCAGGGCCTGGACCGCGAGCTTCCGGCGCCGCGCCGCGCTTTCGCGTACATGCCGTACATGCACAGCGAGTCGCCGCTTATCCACGACCTGGCCCTGCAGCTGTTCGACCAGCCGGGGCTGGAGGACAACCTGGAATTCGAGCGCAAGCACAAGGCCATCATCGACCGTTTCGGCCGCTATCCGCACCGCAACGTGGCGCTGGGACGCGAATCGACGCCTGAGGAGCAGGCGTTCCTGCAACAGCCGGGATCCTCGTTCTGAACCACGGCGCGATGGCCGCGGCCGCAAGCCTCAGTGATGCAGGTTCCGGTGCAGGCGCGCCAGGGCCTGCAACTGGGCCAGGGCCTCGGCCAGGCGGGCCTGCTGCTCGCTGACGTCCTCGAGATCGTCACGGTTGGCCAGGGCCTTTTCGGCCGCTTCCTTGGCGGCCTGGGCCGCCGCCTCGTCGAGGTCCTCGGCCCGCTCGGCGGTGTCGGCCAGCACGGTGACGACCTGCGGCTGCACTTCCAGGATACCCCCGGAGACGTACAGCGGCAGGCGCTCGCCGCCTTCCTGGACCACTTCCACGACGCCGGGCTTGAGGCGCGTGATCAGGGGTTCATGACGGGGGGCGATGCCCAGCTCGCCCTCTTCGCCGGAAGCCACCAGCAGGGTGGCCTCCCCGTGGAAGATTTCTTTTTCGGCGCTGACGATGTCGCAACGGAAGGTGGACATTGTGGCTCTCTCGCTTCGCTCGGTCGCGGGAATGGGGAATGGGGAATAGGGAATGGTTGGGCGGGCATGGAGGGTTGGGGACGCGACCCCATTCTCCATTCCCTATTCCCCATTCCCGCAGACGGCTATGCCGCCTGCTTCGCCCCCATCTCCTCACCCTTCTTGATGGCCTCGTCGATGCCGCCGACCATGTAGAAGGCCTGCTCGGGCAGGTAGTCGACTTCGCCGTCGATGATCATCTTGAAGCCGCGGATGGTTTCCTTCAGCGGCACGTACTTGCCGGGCGCGCCGGTGAACACCTCGGCCACGTGGA
>CAZMMO010000292.1:0-3121 GCA_964567365.1 uncultured Rhodanobacteraceae bacterium
TGATCGAGGGGTTTTCGCTCTTGCGCGAGATCTTGTCGATCTCGTCGATGTAGACGATGCCGGCCTGGGCCTTGTCGACGTCGTAATCGCACTTCTGCAGCAGCTTCTGGATGATGTTCTCGACATCCTCGCCCACGTAGCCGGCCTCGGTCAGCGTGGTGGCGTCGGCGATGGTGAACGGCACGTTGAGCAGCCGCGCCAGCGTTTCGGCCAGCAACGTCTTGCCCGAGCCGGTCGGTCCGATCAGCAGGATGTTGGACTTGGCCAGCTCGACATCGTCGTCCTTGCGGCGCGACTCCTGGCGCTTGTAATGGTTGTACACGGCCACCGACAGCGCCTTCTTGGCCCGCGTCTGGCCGATGACGTACTGGTCGAGGGTCTCGTTGATCTCGCGCGGCTTGGGCAGGTGGGCACGCCCGGAAGCCGCCTTCTCTTCCAGTTCCTCGCGAATGATGTCGTTGCACAGCTCGACACATTCGTCGCAGATGAACACGGAAGGGCCCGCGATCAGCTTGCGTACTTCATGCTGGCTTTTGCCGCAAAAAGAGCAGTAAAGAATCTTTCCGCTCTCGTTGGAACGGCCTTCTCGGTCGTCACTCATGCTTGTTGTTCCTGAACCTCTCCAGCCACGCTGCGAGGATAGCACAGCTCCGACCCCGTCCACGCACGACGCACGGCGGGGCAAATGATTGTTTTCGCGGACAATGACGGAAGGACGCGGCCGCCCCGCCGCCGTGCAGGATGGCGCCGGATCAGGCGGATTTGACGGTCTCGCCCGGGCGCTTGTCGAGCACGGCGTCGATCAGGCCGTAGGCCTTGGCCTCTTCGCTGCTCATGAAGCGGTCACGCTCCATGTCGCTTTGCAGTTCCTCGGCCGTCTTGCCCGTGTGATGCGCATAAAGCTCATTCAGACGTTGACGCAAGTAAATGATTTCCCTGGCGTGAATTTCGATATCCGTGGCCTGTCCCTGGGCGCCGCCGGAGGGCTGGTGGATCATCACGCGCGAATTCGGCAGGGCATAACGCTTGCCCTTGGCCCCCGCCATCAGCAGCAGCGACCCGGCGCTGCAGGCCTGGCCGATGCACATGGTGCTGACGTCCGGCTTGACGAACTGCATGGTGTCGTAGATGGCCAGGCCGGCCGACACCACGCCGCCGGGGCTGTTGATGTAGAAGTTGATGTCCTTGTCCGGGTTTTCCGACTCCAGGAACAGCATCTGGGCCACGATGAGGTTGGCCACGTTGTCGTCGATCGGCCCGACCAGGAAGATCACCCGCTCCTTGAGCAGGCGCGAGTAGATGTCGTAGGAACGCTCGCCCCGCGCCGTCTGCTCGACGACCATGGGAACCAGGTTCAGTGCAGTGGCGGCATCGGCATGGTGGGACATGGTTTTCTCCGTACGCAATGGGATGGTCAACGCAGCGGGGAAACAGCCCCACTCACCTGGTGGTCTGTTCCGACCCGGACGGTCACGCCTGCGCGGGCCGCATCACTTCGTCGAAACTCAGCGATTCCTCGGTGCAGCGGGCATGTTCGACCACCCACTCGGTCACCTGGTCTTCCATGACGCGGTTCTGCAGACCCGATATCAACTGGGGGTCCTCGCTGTACAACTCAATCACTTTTTCCGGTTCTTCGTAGGTGGAGGCGATGGTGGTCATCATCTCGGCAACACGGTTGCGGTCCAGTTCCAGCTTCTGCTTGCGCGCGATCTCCCCCATCAACAAGGCTGCCGCGACACGTCGGCGGGCGATCGGACGGGCCTGGTCCAGCGCCGCCGCGGGCAACTCCTGCCCTTCCGGAAGACGTCCCTCGAACATGCCGCGCGCCTCGTTTTCCACCATCACGTCGGGTACGTCGAGGTCCGGATAGGCGGCCGACAGCTTCTCCGCCACCTCGGACTTCAGGCGCGCCATCAGGGCGCCCTTGAGCTCGCGCTCGAGGTTGCCGCGCACCTCCTTGCGAAAGGTGTCCATGTCACCGTCGGCCACGCCGAACTGCTTGATGAACGCCTCGTCCACCTCCGGCAACACCGGCTCCTGCACCTTGACGATTTCCAGTTCCACGGCGGCGTTGCGGCCAGCCAGGTGCTGGTTGCCGAAATCGGCGGGAAACTCGACGTCCTGGCTGACCCGGTCACCGGTCTTGCGTCCGGTGAGCACTTCTTCGAGCGCCGCGAACAGGCCACCCGAACCGAGCACGTTGCCGGCCCGCTCGGTGCCCTCTTCCGGAAAACGGTAGTCGCCCACCGTGGCGGAGTACTCGAACATCACGAAATCGCCCTCGGCCGCCTCGCGCTCGACCGGCTCGAAATGCCGGCGCTGCGCACGCAGGGTCTCGATCATCGCGTCGATATCGGCGTCGGTGACCTCGGCCACGGGCCGCTTCACCTCCAGCTCGGACACGTCGATTTCGGGAAACTCCGGCATCACCTCGAAAGTGGCGGTGTAGGAAATCTCGCCGTTGTCCGGCTCGCCGGTGGTGTCGATCGACGGCTGCGCGACCGGCTGCAGCTTCTCCTGTTCGAAGGCCTCGCGCAGGCTCTCACCGATCATCTCGCTGAGCGCTTCGCCGCGCACCTGGGCACCAAAACGCTGCTTGATGACCTGCGGCGGGACACGACCGGGGCGAAAGCCCTTCAGGCGCACGGTACGGCCCAACTGCGTGATGCGCTCGCTGACCTGGCTTTCCAGGCGGTCCGCGGGAAGCCTGACCGTGAGCTTGCGACCCAGCGTACCCGTGTTTTCAACCGAAACTTGCATGAGATCTCCTGAACCCGCCCGCGTCGGGCGCATGGGACGGCCGCGGCCGCCTCGAACGAACTAGGTACCGAGCTGGTGCGAAAGGGGGGACTCGAACCCCCACGGGGGTTGCCCGCTGGAACCTAAATCCAGTGCGTCTACCAATTCCGCCACTTTCGCGCGCCCGGCATCCGGGGTCCCGCCTGCACCCGGCAAACCGGACCCACGAACACAAGTGCGCAATTTTAGTTTGCGCGGCAGGCATGTACAAGCCGCAATCCCCCTGCCGCACAAGGAAAAAGCCCGCCGGAGGCGGGCCTTTCGTGATGGTGGGCCGTGTAGGGCTCGAACCTACGACCAATTGATTAAGAGTCAACTG
>CAZMMO010000293.1:0-3105 GCA_964567365.1 uncultured Rhodanobacteraceae bacterium
TTCAAGAAGGCGGCCGAGGACATCGACACCCTGCCCCGCGCCGAACGCGATTTCAGCATCGCGGCGGCCCACGTCACCGACCGCAACGTGATCCGCCTGCCGCCCCCCGTGGACATCCGCGAAATGCTGCTGGCCCTCAAGGACGTGATGCAGCGGGCCGAGCTTTTCACCCATCACGCCGTCGAACGCGAGCCGCTGAGCGTGCGCCAGCGCATGAGCGAAGTGCTCACCCGGCTCGAGGACGGCGAATTCCACCGCTTCGAAACCCTGTTCGACGCCTCCGAAGGCCGCCTCGGTATCGTGGTGAGCTTTCTCGCCCTGCTGGAACTGGCCAAGGAAATGCTCATCGAAATCGTCCAGGAACAACCCATGGCTCCCATCTACCTCAAGACCGGAAGCACCTGGAAACCGGAACCCTGACATGGACAACCGCCTGCTCAAGAAGATCATCGAGGCCGCCCTGCTGGCTTCCACGCAACCGCTGTCCCTGCCGCAACTGCAGGCCCTGTTTCCGGAGACCGACGATCCGGTTGGCCACGAGCAACTGGCCGCGGCGCTGGACGAGCTGCGCGCCGACTGCGGGGAACGCGGCATCGAGCTGGTCGAGGTGGCCAGCGGCTTCCGATTCCAGGTACGCCAGGACATCCATCCGTGGATCGCGCGCATGTGGACCGAGCGCCCCAGCCGCTACTCGCGCGCACTGCTGGAAACCCTGGCCCTGATCGCCTACCGCCAGCCCATCACGCGCGGCGAAATCGAACAGGTGCGCGGAGTCGCCGTATCCAGCCACATCATCAAGACGCTGGAGGAGCGCGAATGGATCCGCGCGGTCGGCCACCGCGACACGCCCGGCCGGCCGGCTCTGTTCGGTACCACCCGCACCTTCCTCGACTACTTCAACCTCAAATCGCTCGACGAACTGCCGCCGCTGGCCGACATCCTCAATCTGGAGGATCCGGACCCGCAACTGGTCTTCGAAAGTGGCCTGGGCGAGGTACCCGCCCACGTCGAACCGGCCAACGACGCCGCCGCGCCACAGGCAGAAGAAGCCGGAGACCAGGCTGGAGATGAGGTCGAAGACGAGGCCGAAACCGGAGCCCCCGAAGCCTCCACCGACGCGTCTCCCGCTGCGGATGCCACCGGCGCCGGAACCACCACCCCTGACGACCCGGACACGGCCGAGGAGGCCGATGCCGCCACGGATCCCGAACAGGCATCCGCATCGCAACACCCGAAGGAGCACCGCGCATGAGCGCATCATCCCGTACCGTCCTGACCCTCAAGCGCAACCATTCCGGTCGGACCGATTCCACGCCGAACCTGGAAGAGCGCCTGCACAAGGTGCTCGCCAACGCCGGGCTGGGCTCGCGGCGCGTCGTGGAGCAGCGCATCGCCGAAGGCGAGGTCAACGTCAACGGCGAAACGGCGCAGGTGGGCTCGAGCGTGCATGCCGGCGACCGCATCGGCATCGACAACCACCAGTTCGTGGTGGCCACCGACACGCGCGAACACGCCCAGGTGCTGATCTACAACAAGCCGGAAGGGGAAGTCGTCACGCGCGGGGATTCCAACGGCCGCCCCACCGTGTTCGAACAACTGCCCAGGGCACGCAACGGACGCTGGGTGGCCGTGGGACGGCTGGACATCAACACGACCGGCCTGCTGCTGTTGACCACCGACGGCGACCTCGCCAACGCCCTGATGCATCCCGGCACCGGCATCGAGCGTGAATACCTGTGTCGCGTGCACGGCGAAGTGCCCGAGGAAACCATCGAGCAGCTCAAGGCCGGCGTGGAGCTGGAGGATGGTCCGGCGCACTTCGACGACATCGTCGTCATCAGCCGCGGAGGCAGCCACAGCTGGTTCCGCGTGACCATCGGCGAGGGGCGGAACCGCGAGGTGCGCCGCTTGTGGGATTCACAGGGATTCCTGGTCAGCCGCCTCAAGCGCATACGCTACGGCAGCATCGAACTGCCCCGCGGCTTGCGCCGCGGCCAGTCCGAGGATCTCGACGAGGAAGCGATCAAGGCCCTGCGCCAGAAGGCCGGCCTGGCCGAGCCCCAACCCACCCTGACCCTGTCACCGGTGCTGCGCCAGCGTCGCGCGCCCCGCCACGTCACCGAATTCCGCCCCGATCGCCGCGACCGCGCCGGAGCCTGGACCAGCGGCTACCGCAACGAGGCCCGCGAGCTGACCGCCTTCGACCGTATCCGCGAGGACACGCCGCGGGGCGGCAAGCGCAAGCAGCGGCCGCGCGGCGACGTCAACGGCAACGTGGCTGCCCCGGAAAATCCGCGGCCACGCAAGCACAAGAAAAAGCGCGCCGTGGCCCCGGGCCAGGAATTGCCCTCCGTGCGCACCTGGTTCGCCGGCGACGAACGCAAGAACGGCAAGTCCAACCGCAAGAGCGGCGGCCCGCGCCGCCGCGGCGGCGGTCCACGCGGCCGCCATTGATTCCACACGGAACCCGATCAGCCATGAGCAACGTTCGCATCTACCACAACCCTCGCTGCTCCAAATCGCGCGCCACGCTGGAACTGCTGCACGAACGGGGCATCGAGCCCGATGTCGTGGAGTACCTGTCCGCCCCACCCGAGGCCGCCGAACTGGACCGCATCCTGCGCCTGCTCGACCTGCAGCCGCGCCAGCTGATGCGTCCGACCGAGGCCGAATACACCGAACTCAACCTGGCCGACAACAGCCTCACGCGCAGCCAGCTGATCGCCGCCATGGTCGAGCACCCGCGCCTGATCCAGCGCCCCATCGTGCTGGCCAACGGCAAGGCCGCCATCGGGCGACCGCCGGAGTCGGTGCTGGACATTCTTTGACGGGACTCGGGGCTCGGAACTCGGGAAAAGCGCGATTCCCACCGCTCCGATGCAGAAGCCGACTCTGCAGGCGATTGACGTCTGGTACTCGGGGGAAACTCTGAAAACCTTCCGTTCGTGGTGAGGTATCGAACCACGAACAGCGCGATGCAGAATCAGGACATCCAGTATCGAGCCATTGCCACCCCCGCAGGGCGGACCGTGTCTGCCCCACTTCCTGCTCTAGGGGACCTCGAATAACCTCGTCACCCCAGCGAAAGCTGGGGTCCAGCGTCTT
>CAZMMO010000294.1:0-3104 GCA_964567365.1 uncultured Rhodanobacteraceae bacterium
GCACCGTGGTCATCGCCTCGGTCAACCGCCAGGCCGCCGATGCCGCCAAGCACCGTATCGAGCAGATCGTGGCCGACGTGGAGCCGGGCCGTGTGTACGAAGGCAAGGTTGCCAAGCTGATGGACTTCGGCGCCTTCGTCACCATCCTGCCGGGCAAGGATGGCCTGGTGCACGTTTCGCAGATTTCCAACGAGCGTGTCGAGAAGGTCTCCGACTATCTCAAGGAAGGCCAGGCCGTGAAGGTCAAGGTACTGGAAGTGGACAAGCAGGGCCGCATCCGCCTGTCCATGAAGGCCGTCACCGAGGAAGAGGCCGCCAGCGCCTGAGGCGGCATGTTCCCGACCGGCGCCGCCGCGATTCGGCGGCAATGACAACAAGCACGCCCGGCATTCCGCATGCCGGGCGTGCTTGTTTGTGGGGCCGGATCTGGCACGGACCTTGTGCGGCCGTGCCTGAACGCATGGACAACCATCGCGTCCGGGCGTGTGCCGGCACCGGCTTGAAATGTGCAGGTGTGGGCCCATGTTGCCGGCATGCGGCCACAGGGCCGAACCAGCACAGGAGGATGTGAACATGAGCAACATCGCACCTTATCGCAACATGCCCGACCTGCAGGACAGCATCAAGCAGGTATTCGACCATTTCTTCGAGGATGCCGGCGACCAGTCCAACGTGGTGACCAGCCAGTGGGCACCGCGGGTGGACATCAAGGAAGAGGACGACTGTTTCGTGATTTTCGCCGATGTCCCCGGGGTTGATCCCAAGGAGATCGAAGTGCACATGGACAACGGCATTCTTTCGATCAAGGGGGAGCGCAGCAGCGAGCGCAAGGATCAGGCTTCCAATGGACGCTTCACCCGCGTGGAGCGCTCGCACGGCCTGTTCTACCGGCGTTTTGCCTTGCCCGACAGCGCCAATGCCGAAGGCATCACCGCAAAGGGCCGGCAGGGCGTACTGGAGATCAAGATCCCCAAGAGGCCTTAAACAACCCCGCGTCCCATCAATATCTAAACATCATTTTGTGGCTGTCGCGCAGTGACGACCGGCCCGCATCGGCAGGTGCCGTCGCGGGCCGTTTCTCTTTCCACCGGGTGGAACCGGGCCGGGCTTTTCGGCGGTCCCGGCTTTGGTGTGCCAGGTGCGGGTCCTTGGCTTCGCCTCCGCCTTACTGCGGAAGCAGCTCTTGCATGGTCTTGGCAAGCTCGGTCTCGTCGACGGGCTTGGTGACATAACCCTTGGCGCCCTGGCGCATGCCCCACACGCGGTCGGTGTCCTGGTCCTTGGTGGTCACCAGCACGATCGGGATATGCGCCGTTTCGGCATCCTTGCTGATCGAACGGGTGGCCTGGAAGCCGTTCAGGTTCGGCATGACCACGTCCATCAGGATCAAGTCGGGCTTTTCGCTCTTGGCCATTTCGACGCCTGCGGCACCGTCCTCGGCGGTCAGGGCTTCGTGCCCCAGTTTTTCGACGATGCGTTTGATGCCGAGCAATTGCGAGGGTGAGTCGTCGACGATCAGGATACGGGCCATTGCAGATTCCCCATGCGGAACAACAGGACGGACACCGGGAGCGGGAAATGCCCCGCAAGCCACGGATCTGGTGCCAAAACCCTACTATACAGTCTTGCGGAAACCATCATGGTCGCCCTGTGGCCCGTGCCCCGTCCGTCGCCACTACCGTACGCCCAAACGATTCACCCGCCAACATTTTTTCGAAAACCCCGGGCAGGGTATCCAGGGTCGCGGTGGCGGTGTGGATGTCCGCCAGGTGGGCCGGTTTCCAGTCCGTGGCGAGGTGCTGCCAGATGGCTTCGCGAATGGTTCGTGCGGTGCCGGCCGAGGCCACGCCCAGCAGGCTGACACCGCGGATGATGAAGGGCATCACCGTGGTGGACAGTTCGGCGCTGGCGGCCAGTCCACAATTGGCGACGTTGCCGTAGGGCACCGTGGTGGCCAGCAGGGAGGCCAGCATGGCGCCGCCCACGGCATCCATGGCGCCGCCGAAGCGGGCCGAGGCCATGGGCTTGCCGGCGACGTCGATGTCCTTGCGTCCCAGGCATTCGGCGGCGCCGAGGCCGCGCAGAAAATCGTATCGGTCGACCTTTCCGCTGACGGCGTGCACCTCGAAGCCGGCACGCGTGAAAATGTCCACGGCCAGCATGCCGACGCCACCCGTGGCCCCGGTGACGGCAATTGGCCCCATGTCCGGGGTTTGCCGGTTCTCCCGCATGCGGTACAGGCCCAGTGCGGCGGTGAAGCCGGCCGTGCCCAGGATCATCGCGTCGCGCAGATCCAGGCCTGCGGGCAGGGGGATCGTCCACTGCGCGGGCAGGCGCGCGTATTCGGCATAGCCGCCATCGCGGGTTTCGGACAGGCCGCACCCTGTGCACAGCACCGCGTCGCCTTCCTTGAACGCCGGATCGGTGGAGGCCATCACATGACCGGCCACGTCGATGCCGCCGACCAGCGGGAAGCGGCGCAGGATCTTGCCCTTGCCGGTGCCGGCAAGAGCGTCCTTGTAGTTGACGCTTGAGTACGCGGTCTTGACGACCACTTCGCCGGACGAAAGATCGTCCAGCGTCAGCGATTCGATGTCGGCACGATAACCGGCGTCATCGTCGTGGATGCGAAAGGCGCGAAATTTCGATGCAGGATTCATGAGAGGACCAACGCCGGGAAGGGGAGCGGAAAACGCGATGGAAGCGATACGGCATCCCTCTCGTTTCTCACTCCTCTTCACTCACTCCTCGTCAGTTCGCCTTGTGGATGGCGCGCTTGTCGACCGACAGGGCGGCTTCGTGCACGACTTCAGACAGGGCCGGGTGGGCATGGACGATGCGCGCGATGTCCTCGGCGGCGCCCTTGAATTCCATCGACACCACGCCTTCGTGGATCATCTCGGAGACCACGGGGCCGATCATGTGCATGCCCAGGATGCGGTCGGTTTCGGCATGGGCGATCACCTTGACCTGGCCCACGGCCTCGTTCATGGCCACGGCGCGACCGTTGGCGGAGAACGGGAAGCTGCCGGTCTTGACCGGGATGCCCTCGTCCTTGCACTGCTGCTCGGTCTTGCCGACCCAGGCGATTTCCGGCTCGGTGT
>CAZMMO010000295.1:0-3068 GCA_964567365.1 uncultured Rhodanobacteraceae bacterium
ACGCCGAATATTACGAGCGTGAAGATGTTTGGAGTCAAAGCAGCATCGACCGGTTCGAAGCGCTCCGACCGCAAATCGAGGCTTATCGTGCGTCACTACGAGAATCGCAAATCTGACGATTCGCGGCAGTCGAACGTCATTCCGCCATACGGGCTACCGGCAGCTGGTCTCAGGTGCCAGACCTCTTTTGGAGAACCTTATGTATTCCGGATCATGTCTATGCGGGGCCATCCAATATTCGGTGGCTGGCGAGCTCGGACCACTGGCATTTTGCCATTGTTCAAAATGCCGGAAGGCAAATGGTACGGCCTTTTTGGCGGCGGTCTCTATCGAACCTGGCGATCTCACATTGAGTGACCCTCAAGGCAATCTCGCGTCATTCGAATCTTCTCCAGGTGTCTTCCGAAAGTTCTGTAGGAATTGCGGATCGCCTCTTTACAGCTATCGTCCGGGGCCGCCAGAGGCCATCCGCATCCGCGTGGGAACCCTGGATACCACGTATTCTGGCGTAGTGCAGATGCATATTTTCTATAAGGATCATGCCGCCTGGTTCGCTGCCCATGATGACGTTCCAAAATACGACGAACGGCCATGATGCGAACAGATCCAACGAGTCAATGCAGCGGACGCGGCACCCGCGCCGCTGATTTCCGGCGTTAGCGATCAGGAAAGGTCATGTGGGGCCCCTTCCGTAAGAAAAGCAGGGACAATCCCGCTCAGCCGCCAGAACCGCTCGGAGATCGGGTCAATCGCGTTGACGAACTGGCTAACAATCTGCAGAGGGAAGGCCGTGTCAGCGATCTTGAGCAGGAGCTTAAGAGGCTTGATAAATCGAGCCTTTCTCCCGCAGAACAGGAATCGTGGTGGCATTTGTTCGGGATCGCCGCGTTCCAAGAGGGGCGCGACACTGAAGCGCTGGAGCGTTTTGAGGCAGCTTACACGAGGTTCCCGGGTTCCGCCCAGATCAGGTTCTCTTTGGGTCAGCAGCACATCCGCGCAGGAGATGCAGGAAAGGGCTTCGACCTGTTCAGAACCTGTGTTTTCCCAGAGGTATCTCGCGAGTACGCGTTTGCGCAGGCACGGTACGCGTACATCTGGAATAGGTATGGTGATGGGCTGGTGTTCATCAGGCCATTCTTTGAGGCTTACAAGCAAATCAAGATCCTCGACGACCACTTCCTGTACGCCCGGGGGTTGCCATTCTTCGGGCGCTGGTGGGCGTACTTGGCAGCGTTCTCGATCTTGTCTGACGACCTCCAGGAGCTAGAGTCGGTCACGCAGTTTGTAACTCAGAATTGCCGCGACTATGACTTTGAGTACCTGCAGGCGGAGTTGAAGGCATACCGGAACGATGCACCCGAGCTCCTGCTTGAACCGCTAGAGAAGCGCCTTGGCGGCGTGCCGCAAGGCAGTTTCCCCACTGGGTACACGCGCATGAACGTCGCGGTCATCAAGGCACGAGCGGCCACAACCGTAGTGGCTGCTCAAGAGGTACTCGCTGGCGTTTCTCTATCCGAGCAGGACTTCCCCTGGCTCGAGGACATTCGGACGCTGGCTCGAGCGGAAGCCGCCCGTCGATTGGGTGATTCCACGCTTGAGCAAGAGTGCGTCGAGGCGTTTCTGGTGCGACAGCCCTTGCTGCTCGAGCCGGATATCGCGCTAAATTTCCACTTGCTCCGATACCAAGAGAACCTGAAAACTCGGGTTGCGGAGCTTTGATTGCCGACAAGTCGCTGAAGCCGATGTCGTTACACGGCGCGACACAGCTCTGACGCCAGGCGCAATGATCGATACCACTCTCAACGTATTTACAGTTGCTGTCGGCGTTGGCATAGCCGCCTGGTTCTGGCATTGTGTCCGGCACTGGGCCGTTTTCCATCGTTTTTGGCGCCGCGGTCGTAGCGGTGGCCTTTTCGAAGCTGGATGCCTGGGTTCCGCTTCCTCATCACAAGCTTCATACGGCCATCGTCATTGACGCAACGATAGCTTCCTGTGGCTTTTGCCCTCACTGTCGTATGTCGCTCGTTTGCTATGGGTGCTGCTGCTGCAACGCGGGCATCGCGTCTAACAATTCATTCAAGCCGGTGTCGTCCTGTAGCGTGATTTGATTCAGATGCCGGGTGTACGGGAGAGCGACATTGAAAATTTCGGGGGCACAACACAAGGCCGCGGGGGAGTTTGTAGATCTGGTGGCCGAAAATGCTGGTTCAGGAGGTCGGGCGGTTCATCCAGAGACGGCGATTGCCTGTTGTGGATGGGTTGCCGGGACCCTTCTGTTCCGATCGTTTAATTTCCAGATTACTCCCTCCGAAGCGGGCACCGTGGTTCTTTCAAACGAAGCCAACGAAAAGGGGCCGTTGTTGATGAATACCCTGGGTGCCTATCTTGCTCATCATGGGATCGAATTGGACCCCGCGGCAATCGGCGGCGAAAAAATGGATCGGGGGTCAGAGCCGAAGCTCACTATCGTGGAAGCACTTTCGCTGCTTCAAGCCGGTGCCATGAGCATCATTCACAAGTACGGTTTGGATCTTGAGGACGGAGCGCAATCCGCTGCGTTGGCCACGGGTTTCATTGTTTCGCAGTGTGTGTCTGGCATCGGAGCAACAACTGCGTTCAATAGAGCCGTATTCAGTTTCATTGAGGGAACGAAAACGGTTCCTCCCGTGATGGATGGCGTTGATTCGCCCAGTCGTCCGAAAAAGCCGTGGTATAAGTTTTGGTAGGATACCGCGCCTCACGTTATGCCTGACATTATGCCCAACCTGATCATTCTGACTGCTGGTTCGGTTAAGATGCCCTTTGCGCAACGGCCGTCCTGATTGTTTTTGGCACCGCGCTTCACGTCTACGAGCAGACGCTGGGATCAGCGCCGTTTTCTTTGGGCTGGCTGCTTTGGGCGCTTGCTCCGTATGCCCTCTGCTTGTTCGCTTCCTCTGTGCCGGTTACACGGATTCCATCCATCGTAGGTACGATAGCCGTGCTGCTTCTCGATCTCTTGGCGCACCCATCAGACAATTCCGAAGAACTGCTGGTGGCGACGGCTTGAATGTCCAACAAATCGCTGC
>CAZMMO010000296.1:0-3065 GCA_964567365.1 uncultured Rhodanobacteraceae bacterium
CCCGAGGCCATGGAGCAGATCCTCACCAACGAATCGAACATCCCGCCGCGCCTGACCTGGCTCAAGCCGGTTTCCTCGGCCTTCGCCATCGGCACCGGCGGCCCGTTCGGCGCCGAGGGTCCGATCATTTCCACCGGCGGCGCCCTCGGCTCGCTGATCGGGCAGTTGCTGAGCATGACCGCGCACGAGCGCAAGGTACTGCTGGCCGCCGGCGCCGCGGCCGGCATGGCGGCCGTGTTCGGCGCGCCCGTGGCCTCGCTGGTCATGGCGATCGAACTGCTGCTGTTCGAACTGCGCCCGCGTTCGCTGATTCCGGTGGCCCTGGCCACCGTCACAGCCGTGGGCGTGCGTTACGCCACCTTCGGTGCCGCTCCCGTGTTCCCGATGCCGGACGTCGCCCAGCCCGGCGGCTGGGCACTGGGCGCCTATATCGTCGCCGGGGCCGTGGTCGGCTTCGCCAGCATCTGGGTCACCAAGGCGGTCTATCTGGTCGAGGACCTGTTCGAAAAGATTCCGGTGCACTGGATGTGGTGGCCGGCCCTGGGCGCGATCGCGGCCGGCGTGATCGGCTATTTCGATCCGCGCACGCTGGGCGTGGGCTACAGCAACATCGACGCCCTGGTGCAGGGCCACTTCGGGGTCACGGTGTTGATCGGGTTCGGCCTGCTGAAATTCCTGTCCTGGGTCATCTCGCTGGGCAGCGGCACCTCCGGCGGCACGCTGGCGCCCCTGTTCATGATCGGCGGTTCGCTCGGTGCCCTTATCGCCTACGGTTTCACCGCCGTCTTTCCGTCCTTCGGCGTCGATCCGCGCATTGCCGCGCTGGTCGGCATGGGCGCCATCTTCGCCGGCTCCTCGCGCGCGCTGCTGACCTCGATCATCTTCTGCTTCGAGACCACGCGCCAACCGGCCAGCCTGCTGCCGCTGCTGGGAGGCTGCACGGTGGCCTATCTCATCTCGGCCATGATGATGCGCAACACCATCATGACCGAGAAGATCGTTCGCCGCGGGGTGCGCGTGCCCGACGAGTACACCGCCGACTACCTGCAGCAAATACCCGTGAGCAAAGTGTGCGCACGCGACGTCGTCACGCTGAAAACCTCCGACGAGTTGGGCGACGTGCGCGGCTGGCTGAACTCCGGACGCGAGGAGGCGCAGCACCAGGGGTTCCCGGTGATCGACGACAAGGGGCACGTACGCGGCGTCCTCACCCGGCGCAACCTGCTCGATCCGAACGTGCCGCAGATCCGGCGCCTCGGCGACATGCTCAGCCGCGACCCGATCACCGTCAACGAGAACAATTCGCTGCGCGAGGCCGCCGACCACATGGTTTCCAACGGCGTGGGCCGGCTGATCGTGGTCGACCACAACGACCCGCACCGGGTGCTGGGCATCCTGACCCGCGGCGACCTGTTGCGCGGGCACGCGCAGCGGCTGAAGGAGGCGTACGAACCGAGCCGGCACATCCACATCCGCCAGGCCATCCGGCGCCGCCACTCCCGCCATCCTGCCGACGCCAGCCCCGTGGGCAAACCCTGATCACCGCATCGCACCGGCAACCTCGAAAAACCCCGGTGTCTGCAGATGGCTGATCGCCTTCTGTAGGAGCGCACCCGGGCGCGACAGCACCGGCCTTCCATGGAGCTTCACGCCGGTCGCGCCCGGGTGCGCTCCTACGCAGCAACACGCCGGTCCATTCCCGTGCCCACGTCGCCACGAGACGACAGCGGCATCTTCCGGTGCCAGAATAGCCGCATGATCGACCGCACCCGCTATCCCCTGCTTGCAGGCATCGATTCCCCCTCCGACCTGCGGCGGTTGCCCGAGTCCCGGTTGCGCGAGGTGGCCGACGAGCTGCGCGCGTACCTGATCGAATCGGTGGCCAGTTCCGGCGGCCATTTCGGCGCCGGCCTGGGAGTGGTCGAACTGACCGTGGCACTGCACTGGATCTACGATACGCCCAGCGACCGTCTGGTCTGGGATGTCGGTCACCAGTGCTACCCGCACAAGATCCTCACCGGCCGCCGCGACCGCATTACCACCATCAAGAAGAAAGGCGGCCTGGCGCCGTTCCCGCGGCGCGCGGAAAGCGAGTACGACACCTTCGGCGTCGGCCACGCCTCGACCTCGATCTCCGCCGCGTTGGGTATGGCGCTGGCCGCCCAGCGCCGTGGCGACCGGCGCGCGATCGTGGCCGTGATCGGCGACGGTGCCATGACCGCGGGCATGGCCTTCGAGGCCATGAACCACGCCGGCGACGTGCGCCCGGACCTGCTGGTCGTGCTCAACGACAACGGCATGGCCATCAGCGAAAGCGTCGGGGCCCTGACGCGCGTGCTGGCGCGCGTGCTGGGCAACCGGCGCGTACATCGCCTGCGTGAGCAGGCCAAGCGCTCGCATCCGTCGCTGCTGGCGCGGTTGTTCCCGCATCGGGAGGAGTCGGCCGAAAGCGTGCTGGTGCCGTCCACCCTGTTCGAGGAACTCGGCTTCGCCTACACCGGCCCCATCGACGGACACGACATGGGCGCCCTGGTCAAGGCACTGCGCGCGGTCAAGAACCAGCCCGGTCCGCGCCTGTTGCACGTGGTGACCACCAAGGGCAAGGGCTACGCGCCGGCCGAGCAGGCGCAGATCGAATACCACGCCGTCGGTCCGTTCGATCCCGTCGCCGGCGTGACGCGGCAAGCGGACACGGGCAAGCCGCCTACCTACTCGCAGGTCTTCGGCGACTGGCTGTGCGACATGGCCGCCGTCGATCAACGTCTGTACGGCATCACCCCGGCCATGCGCGAGGGCTCCGGACTGGTGCGTTTCTCGCGCGAATATCCCGAGCGCTACTTCGACGTCGCCATCGCCGAACAGCACGCCGTGACCCTGGCCGCCGGGATGGCCTGCGAAGGCGCCAAGCCCGTGGTGGCGATCTACTCCACGTTCCTGCAACGCGCCTACGACCAGACCGTCCACGACGTGGCGCTGCAAAACCTGGACGTCACCTTCGCCATCGACCGCGCCGGCGTGGTCGGGCCGGACGGCGCCACCCACAGCGGCAGCTTCGACTTCACCTA
>CAZMMO010000297.1:0-3059 GCA_964567365.1 uncultured Rhodanobacteraceae bacterium
GTGGCGCCGCGCGCCGGCATCGTCGACGACATTCCCTACAAGCTCGGCGACCAGGCGCCGGTGGGCGCACCGCTGGCGATCCTGCTGGTCGGCGACGCGCCCTACGCACGCATCTACGTGCCCGAACCGCAACGCGCCCGCGTGCAGGTGGGCGAACAGGTCGAGGTTCGCGTCGACGGCGCCGACCGGACGTATGCCGGCAAGGTGCGCATGTTGCGCAGCGAACCGGTATTCACGCCGTACTACGCCTTGACCGGCGGCGACGCGGCACGCCTGAGCTACATCGCCGAGGTGGCCATGGGCAAGGAGGCCGGCAAGCTGCCGGCCGGATTGCCGGTGCATGTCGCGCTGGACGGAGACGACCGGTGACGTCCGCCGCCGATTGCGCGATCCGCGCCCGCGGCCTGACCCGGCGTTTCGGCGCGCTGGTCGCGGTGGACCATGTCGACCTCGAGGTGCGCGCGCGCCAGGTCTACGGCTTTCTTGGTCCGAACGGATCGGGCAAGTCCACCACCATCCGCATGCTGTGCGGACTGCTGACGCCCAGCGACGGCGACATCGAGGTGCTGGGCCTGGACATCCCACGCCAGGCCGACGCGCTGCGCATGCGGGTCGGCTACATGACCCAGCGCTTCTCGCTGTTCGAGGACCTGACCGTGCGCGAGAACCTGGAATTTCTCGCCGCAATCCACGACATCCCGCGCCAGGCCGCGCGCAAGCGCGTGGACCGCCTGATCGACGAATACCAGTTCGCCGACCGCCGCAAACAATTGGCCGGCAGCATGAGCGGCGGGCAGAAGCAGCGCCTGGCGCTGGCCGGCGCGGTGATCCACGAGCCGGAGCTGCTGTTCCTGGACGAGCCGACCAGCGCGGTCGACCCGGAGTCGCGCCGCCACTTCTGGGAAAAGTTGTTCGAGTTGTCCGATGGCGGCACCACCATCCTGGTCTCCACGCACCTGATGGACGAGGCCGAGCGTTGTCATCGGCTGGCCGTCCTCGACCGCGGCGTGCTGGTCGCCGACGACACGCCGACGGCGCTGGAGCGGCAACTGCGCGGCCAGACCCTGCTGGTGCACACGCGCGAGCCGCGCCGGGTGCAGCAGTTGCTGACCGGGGCCGAGAGCGTGCTCAGCGTGGCGCAGGTCGGCAATGCCCTGCGCGTACTGATGCGCGAGGACGGCGACGCCGAGGCACGCTTGCGCCGGGCATTGGCGGCGACTGGCGCCGAGGCCGACGTCGAGATGGCCGAACCGAACCTGGAGGACGTGTTCGTCGCCGTCACCCGCGACGACACGCGGCGCCCGCGCGGGCGTGCCGCATGAACGCGCGGCGGCTGTTCGCCATCGTCGCCAAGGAGTTGCGGCAGATGCGCCGCGACCGCGTGACGCTGGGCATGATCGTCGGCGTGCCGGTGATGCAGCTGATCCTGTTCGGCTATGCCATCAACTTCAACCTGCGCCATCTCGACGCCGGTATTGCCGACCAGGCGCATACGGCCGGTTCGCGGGCGCTGGTCATGGACATGCTGGCGACCGGGGTCGTCACGCCGGTCGCCAACGTGGAGACCCCGCGGCAATTGATGAACCTGATCCAGCGCGGCAAGATCAGCGTCGGCATCGTCATCCCGCCGGACTTCGAACGCCGCCGCAGCGACGGCCGGCAGGTGGCCCAGATCCTCGTCGACGGCAGCGACACCTCGGTGCAGGAGGCGGCGGCGCAACTGGCGCAGGTGCCGATCGGGCGCGCGTTGCCGGATACGCGCGCGCCGATGCGCTCGACGCCACCCGCAGCGCGGATCGGCGTGGTCAGTTTCTACAACCCGCAGCGGCGCACCGCCGTCAACATCGTGCCGGGCCTGATTGGCGTGATCCTGACCATGACCATGGTGATGTTCACCTCCGTGGCCATCGTGCGCGAGCGCGAGCGCGGCAACATGGAGATGCTGATCGCCACGCCCATGACGCGTGGCGAATTGATGATCGGCAAGGTGTTGCCGTATGCCGTGATCGGCCTGGTCCAGACCACCCTGGTGCTGGGGCTCGGCCTGTGGCTGTTCCATGTGCCGATACGCGGCAGCGTGCTCGACGTCTACCTGGCCGCGGTATTGCTGATCGTCGCCAACCTTGCGCTGGGCCTGCTGATCTCCACGCGCGCGCGCTCGCAGTTCCAGTCGATGCAGATGACCATGTTCGTCATGCTGCCGTCGATCCTGCTGTCCGGGTTCGTGTTTCCGTTCGCGGGCATGCCCAGACCGGTGCAGTGGATCGCCGAGGCGTTGCCGTTGACGCATTTCATCCGCCTGATCCGCGGCGTGATGCTGCGCGGCGCCGGCCTGTGGCAGATGTGGGGCGAAGTGCTGGTGATGGTGGGCTTCATCGCGGTGCTGCTGACGGTGTCGATCGCGTTGTTCCGCAAGCGGCTGGATTGATCGGGAGCGCGGCGACGTATCGGGCGTGGGTTCAGGCGGCCACGCGGCCGCGCAGCGAATTGCTCATGGCCTGGGTGATCGTCACGTCGATGAATTGGCCGACCATGCGCGGATCGCCCGGAAAATTGACGAAGCGCATGTTCTCGGTGCGCCCGGTCATCTCCTTGGGATCCTTTTTGCTCGGGCCCTCGACCAGCACCGTCTGCGTGCTGCCGACCATGGCCTGGCTGATCTTCCTGGCGTTGGCGGTGATGGTCGCCTGCAGCTCGGACAGGCGTGCATGGCTGACCTCGGAGGGGATCACGCTGCGCAGGTTGGCGGCCGGGGTGCCGGGGCGTTGCGAGTAGATGAAGCTGAAGCTCTGGTCGAAACCGATGTCCTCGACCAGCTGCAGGGTGGCCTGGAAGTCGGCGTCCTGCTCGCTGGGAAAACCGACGATGATGTCGGTGGCCACGCTGATGTCCGGACGCACCTGGCGCAGCTTGCGGATGCGCTCGCGGTAATGGGCGGCGGTGTAGCCGCGCTTCATCAGGCGCAGGATGCGGTCCGAGCCCGACTGCACCGGCAGGTGCAGGTAGTTGGCCAGCTTGGGCACGTTGGCGTAGGCCTCGATCAGCGAGTCGGAGAACTC
>CAZMMO010000298.1:0-3055 GCA_964567365.1 uncultured Rhodanobacteraceae bacterium
GGGTGGCGCGTTCCAGCAGGTCGCGGCGGATGATCATCAGCACCACGCCGGACGGGCCGAGGTTTTTCTGCGCGCCGGCGTAGATCAGGCCGAAGCGGGAAACTTCCAGCGGCTGCGAGAAGATGTCCGAGGACATGTCGGCCACCAGCGGCACGCCCGCGGGCGCCACAGGCAGGTCGGGAAACTCCACCCCGTGGATGGTTTCGTTGGGCGTGTAGTGCAGGTAGGCGGCCTGCGGATCGAGGTCCACCGCCACGGGCAGCGTGCGGTAACCGTCCCCGGCGCTGGAACCGGCCACGTGCACGTCGACATACGCCGCCGCCTCGTGCGCGGCCTTGTCGCTCCAGTGGCCGCTGACCAGATACTCGGCGCGGGCGCCCGGCGGCGCCAGGTTCATCGGGATCTGCGCGAAGTGCTGGGTCGCCCCGCCCTGCAGGAACAGGATGGCGTAGTCGTCGGGAATGGCGGCCAACCGGCGCAGGTCCTGGTCGACCTCCGCGGCCAGCTGCAGGAACGGCTTGCCGCGATGCGAAAGCTCCATGACCGAGGCGCCATGACCGCGCCAGTCGAGCATCTCTTCGCGGGCCTGGCGCAATACCGGTTCCGGCATGGCCGCCGGACCGGCACTGAAATTCCACACTCTGGCCACGCCATCACCTCGCAAACGGGAAGTCGCCATTATCCCTTGCCGCGCCGCACTGGCAAGCATCGATTCATGGCCTGCCGCCATAAGCGCGCGCCCGGGAGCGACCGTCACGCGCAGGACGGGCACTGGCCGCCGTCGAAGGCACTATGGGCGGGCAGTGTTCGACCTATGTTCCAAATGAGGTTTGAACCTGTCGCGCCCGGGTGCGCTCCTACAACGGAATTGAGGTGCAATGGATTTGTTTGGGGCTCCAACGGAACACCTGTTAGTAATGGGCGACCAATACCCACGCCAGCAGCAGGGCCAGCAAGGCCGCCGTGGCAATCAACCAGCCCATCGGTCCATGCGGGTTGGCCGGGGTGGCGGACTCCACGTCCGGTTGCGGGTCCGGGGCCGGCTCGCCGGGAGCAGGCGTGGGCAAGACGGTCACGTCCAGCACGAAGCGCTGCAGACCAAGGACGATCTGGTCGCCATCGCCCAGGCGGGCCGCGCGCGTCGACACCCCGTTGACCCAGGTATCCACGGTCGATTCCAGGTCCACGCCATCGTCCCGGCACAGCAGACGCAGCGACATCGCGGCAGGCAGCGCCGTCACGTCTCCGTGCGCATCCAGACCCAGAGACCCGTGGACGGGCAGCACGCGCCCCGACATCGGTCCGGCCACGACCCGCAGCGCCACCGTGGACAAACCGCCGGCGGGCGCAGCCTCCCCGTCACGGGGCGCCTGCGGCAGGGCGTCGGCGCACAGGCGCAGGCGGCACTCGCCGATGCCCAGGATGTCGCCCAGGCGCAACAGGGCCCGTTCGCGCACGGGACGCGCGTTGACATACACGCGCGGGGCGCCGCGCTCCACGTCCAACACCAGTCCCCGCCGATCCGAAGTGATGCGCGCGTGGCGTGGTGCCACGCCTTGCGCCTCCAGCCGCAACTGACCGGCCTCGACCTCGCGGCCGATGTGCAACACCTCTCCGGACCAGGTCACCGGCTGGCGGGAAGCGGGGACGAACTCGATGCGCATCCGGGGCAAGGAAGTGGGAGGGACATGGCGCAGGAACATAGCACGAGGTGGCGCCTGTGGCTTGTCAAGGCTGCCCGCCTGCTCCACGATACCCGCATGCCGAGCATCGACATCACCCGCCATCACGCGCTGGACCGGGAACAGGCCCGCGCCGTCATCGAACACATCGCCGACAGCCTGCAGGGCAAGTTCGGAATCACGCCGCGCTGGGAAGGCGACACGCTGCACTTCGCGCGCAGCGGTGTGGACGGGTTCATCCGCGCCGATGCCGGCGCGGTCCACGTCAACGCCCGCCTCGGTTTGCTGCTGGCGCCGCTCAAGCCGACGGTGGAGGCGGAAATCGTGCGCAAGCTGGACCAGTACTTCCCCGAGACGGCCGGCTGAGGAAGCCCGGGGCCGGGATTGACCCGATCCGGTACTGACAAATCTTTAACAGCGTCCTGCATCGTGGCACAATGGGCGGATTCTGCACACCGCGATCCCACAGGCAGGCCATGGCCAAAGACGACGTCATCGAAATGGAAGGCACGGTCCTCGAGACCTTGCCCAACACCATGTTCCGCGTGGAGCTCGAGAACGGGCACGTGGTCATCGCGCACATCTCCGGACGCATGCGCAAGCACTACATCCGCATCCTGACCGGCGACAAGGTACGCATCGAGATGACGCCCTACGACCTGACCAAGGGCCGCATCACCTACCGTTTTCGTTGACATGGGCGATGTCCGGCGGACCGTGCCCGCCCTGCTCAACCGACGCGAAAACACGCTCGGCGGGCAATACCCGCCCTACTCGTGATTTTATAGGGCGGGCACAGCCCGCCACGACCCCGCATCGGCTCCCGGCGCTCTCTTACACCACCGCCGGCAGGGACCGGCCTTTGCCGGCCTCGGTCTCCACGACCAGCTCGCCGTCCTTGACGCTCAACCGGACCTTGCCGCCATCGACGAGCTTGCCGAACAGCAGCTCGTCGGCCAGCGAGCGCTTGACGTGCTCCTGGATCATGCGCGACATGGGCCGCGCGCCCATCTGCGGGTCGAAGCCCTTCTCGGCCAACCAGCGCCGCGCCTCCTCGCTGACATCGACCTGCACGCGCTTCTCGTTGAGCTGGGTTTCCAGCTCGATCAGGAACTTGTCGACCACGCGCAGGATGTGCTCGAAGTCCAGCGACTTGAACTGGATCACCGCATCCAGGCGGTTGCGGAACTCCGGGGTGAAGGCCCGGCGGATGGTCTCCATGGCGTCCGGAGCATGGTTCTGCTCGACGAAGCCGATGGTGCGCCGGGACGCCTGTTGCGCGCCGGCATTGGTGGTCATCACCAGGATCACGTTCTTGAAATTGGCCTCGCGCCCGTTGGTGTCGGTGAGCACGCCGTGGTCCATCACCTGCA
>CAZMMO010000299.1:0-3052 GCA_964567365.1 uncultured Rhodanobacteraceae bacterium
CGGTCTTGGCCAGTTGCTCGGCCAGGCGCGATTCGCGCGCCAGCGCGTCCATCAGTTTCAGTTCGGCGGCGGTGAGGTCGGCGTTGCCGGGCAGCAGGTCGAAGCCGGCCTCGGTGGCGACGATGGCCTGTTCCAGCGTGGCCTCGTCCAGCAGCACGTCGCAGCCGTTGGGGCTGGCCTCGTTCTTGTCCACGCCCGAGGCCATGGTCGCGTTGCCCTGCGGATCCAGGTCCACCAGCAGCACCTTGCGTTTGGCCTCGGCCAGCGCCGCGGCCAGGTTGACGGTGGTGGTGGTCTTGCCGACGCCGCCCTTCTGGTTGGCGATGGCGATGATGCGCGTCATGGCGTGTGCGGACCTTTGACAGGCGATGCCGAATTTCGGTAAGGAGGCAAAGCGTAGCATGGGCGCGGGGAGATCAGGGACGAGGGGCGAGGGGCGAGGGACGAGTAGCGAGGGCGTAAAGGTCGGGTGCCGCATGCGTGAGTCGCCGGGGGCCTCGTTGCGGTCCGGTGCGTAGAGCGGGCAATGCCGGTGCTACCGGGTCAGGATGACCAGGTGGCGTTCGGCGTCCAGCCCCGGCACCGTCAGCGCGGGCGTGGACTGGATGTGGAAGCCGGGCGGCAAGGCGGCCAGTTCGTCCCGTGGCAGTTGCCCTTTCATGGCCAGCCAGCGTCCGCCGGGCGCCAGCAGGTGGCCGCCCCAGGCGAGCATGTCGGGCAGGCTGGCAAAGGCGCGCGCGGTGATGGTGTCGAAATGGCCCTCGACCTCCTGCACCCGCTGCTGGGCCACGCGCACGTTGGGCAGCGCCAGTTCGCGCACGGCCGCGCGCAGGAATCGCGCCTTCTTGCCGTTGGCGTCCACCAGCAGCCACTCGCGGTGCCGGTCGGCGATGGCCAGCACCAGGCCGGGCAGGCCGGCGCCGCTGCCCAGGTCGGCGGCATGGCGGCCACAAAGATGCGGCAGCAGGGCCAGCGAATCCAGCAGGTGGCGCGTGACCATGGCGGCCGGGTCGCGCACGGCGGTGAGGTTGTAGGCGCGGTTCCAGCGTGCCAGCAGGTTCAGATAGTCGAGCAGCCGGTCCGTCGTGGCATGCGGCAGGCCGGCGCCAAGCGTGGTCAGGCCGGCCTGCAGCAGGCCGCGCAGCGATGTCGGGTCGCGGGTCATGGCGTGATCGTGCAGGAAAGTGGCGGATTTGCCCAGCCGGGTCCGGACAACACAAGACCCGCCTGGGCGGGTCCGGTGCTGCAACGCTCTCTCCCCAAAGCGGTCCGGTCAGGTGGTGTGCAGGTCCACCCGCGTGATCAGCATGCCCTGCGGGCGCAGGGCATCGTTCAGAACGTGTTTCAACTCGACGTTGCGGGCCTTGTCGTCGGTGGACGGGTCGGCCAGCAGGGTATCCAGGGCGTGCCGGCGGATCAGGGTGTCGGCCTCGTCGATGACGGCGTCGGCACGGCCGGGATCAAGCACCTGCCAGTACACGGTGCCGCGGACACGGGTGTCGGAGTCTTCCAGTTGCAAGGCGCGGCCGGCCAGGCTGATCTTGTGCACGACGTGGTCACGCAGCGGGACGATCCAGTGGGTTCCCGGCGTCAGCAACTCGGGCTGGGCGCGATGGCGGCGATGCAGGGTGTAAACCTCGCCCTCGGGAATGCGCTTGATCGACATGGCCAGCAGCGAAGCGGCGATACCGATCAGGCAGACGACGGTGAGGGAGGCAGTCATGGTCAGAAGAATCCGTGGCTTGCGAGGTTTTTCTAAAGACTTCTTGCAGAAAACCATACATCCATCTAAAAGCGCTTGCCTTAATTTTTATTTAACCGGGGGTACTTTGGCAAGGGTTTTTGTCACAAATCCCTCGGGAACCGCTTTGGTGCGTCCGTCCGGGAGGGGCTTTGCAAGTTCTGATGAAAACGTTTACATTGTCTTCGAACCGAGAAGTCCATACAGCATCGGCGGGGGTCGTTCGCATGAAGAAGCCGGAGACAAGTTTCGTGTCCGGGGCGCAGTTACCCGAGCACGGGGGGCGGCGCCTGTTCCTGAAGCAGGCCGGTACGGTCGTGGCCGCGGCCTTCGGCGCCGGCCTGGTCGGGCCACTGGGCAAGGCCGCGTGGGCGGCCCCGGTGGTGCGCGGCGGTCCGGCGCGGGCTTCCTCCACGTCCGGCAGTCCGCTGGCCGACGGCGTGGTGGATCCCGACAGCCACTTTTTCTCCACGTCCTTCGTGGAATCGTCCTACACCGTCACCACCGACAGTGACGGCGACCTGTGGCCCTCGTGCTGGGCCGACGACGGCCACGTCTACACTGCCAACGGCGACGGCAAGGGCTTCAGTCATGCTCCGGGCGCCGACATCACCGTCAACCGGCTGTCCGGCACGCCCGAGACCGGCATCACCGGCGTACGCCTGGCCGAGGGCAAGGACCTGGGCAGCGTCTGGGCCGATCCCAAGCACTACAACCGCAAGCCGACCGGCATGCTGGCGATCGACGGCAACGGCGACGGCAAGTGCGAGCTGTACCTGGCGGTGCAGAACCTGCACACCGCGCCGTGCCCGGACTGCTTCAACGACGCGCCCAGCGCCACCGTGCTGCGTTCGGACGATTACGGCACGACCTGGCATGACACCGACGGGCCGATGTTCACCGACCACAAGTTCACCACCGTGTTCTTCCTCGATTTCGGCAAGGCCGGCGAGCATGCGCGCGTACTGGGACCCGAGGATTCACGTTACGTCTATGCCTACGGCATCGACTACAACTGGCGCGATCCCACCGATCCGAAACTGCCCTCGACCACCGACCTGTACCTGGCGCGCGTGCCCAGGGGGCAGGTGCAGGAGCGTGCCGCGTGGCGCTTTTTCGCCGGCCTGGACGAGGCCGGAAAACCCGCGTGGACGCCGGACCTCGACCGCCGCCGGCCGGTCCTGCACGATGCGCGTACCGTCTATCCCAAATTGGGCAGCAAGGGCCGCCCGGGCGACCTGAAGGCGCACGACGTCTCGGTGATCTCGCAGGGCAGCGTGGTCTACAACGCCCCGCTCAAGCGCTACATCT
>CAZMMO010000300.1:0-3048 GCA_964567365.1 uncultured Rhodanobacteraceae bacterium
TCGACGAGCGCTACAAGTGCGCGTGGATGGAAAAGCACGTCGGCGAGGAATTCGATGGCGTGGTGTCCGGCGTGACCTCGTTCGGCCTGTTCGTGGAACTGGAGCCGTCGAAGGTGTCCGGGCTGGTGCATGTCAGCCAGTTGCCCAACGACTACTATCATTTCGATCCCGCGCGACACCAGATGCAGGGGGAACGCACCCGGCGCGTGTTCCGTCTCGGCGACGCGGTCACGGTGCAGGTGTTGCGCGCCAGCATGGAGGACCGCAAGATCGACTTCCGGCTGGTCGACGCGCCGGCGCCGCGTGAGTCGAAAAAGGCCGCGCCCGCGACGCGCAGGAAGGCTTCGACCGACTCCCGTTCGCACAAGCAGGGTGCGGGCAAGGGCAAGCGCGCGGGGACCCGCAAGAAAGCCGGCTCGGGCAAGGGCGGGAAATGAGCGAAACCTGGATCGTCGGCATCAATCCGGTTGAGGGTGCGCTGGCCAACGACGCCGGGCGCGTGCGCGAATTGCGCGTGGAGCAGGGCAACCGCAACCCACGCGTGGCGGAGCTGGCCGCATGCGCCGGGAAGCTGCATATAACCGTCCATACGGCCAGGCGCTCCGAGCTGGAGCGCCTGGCCGGCAAGCACGCCCGCCACCAGGGCGTGGCCGCGCGCTACGAGGCGCCGGCGTCGCTGGGCGAGGCGGATCTGCCGGGCCTGGCCGAAAAAGCCGGATCGTCGGCGCTGTTCCTGGTCCTGGACGGCGTCACCGACCCGCACAACCTCGGCGCCTGCCTGCGCAGCGCGGCGGCCGCCGGCGTCACCGCGGTCATCGTACCCAGGGACCGCGCCGTCGGCATCACGCCCACCGTGCGCCGCGCCTCCGCCGGCGGCGCCGACCGCGTGCCGCTGGTGGAGGCCACCAATCTGGCACGCGCCCTGCGCAGCCTGCAGGAAGCCGGCGTGTGGCTGACCGGGCTGGCCGGCGAGGCCGACCAGGACATCTACGCCTGCGATTTCCAGGGAGCGGTCGCGCTGGTGATGGGCGGCGAGGGCGAGGGCCTGCGCCGCCTGACTCGCGAGACCTGCGATTTCCTGGCCCGCATTCCCATGCCGGGCGAGATGGAAAGCCTCAACGTGTCCGTGGCCACCGGCGTGGCGCTGTTCGAGGTCGTGCGGCAACGGAGGTGTCGGATTCAACCAGGGCCCCCGTAGGGGCCCGCCATCGTGGCGTTTCGCGCGGCGGACAGCGGCCGTCCGTCCTGCGGGTGGCGCGACGGGCAGGATAGGAATGTCATGCGCTACACTCGGGACCGTGCCGCGCCTGATGCGGCGGGTTCCGGTTTGCGGGAGAGGGTGATGACGATCGCATGGTATGACGGGTGCGGTTATGTGGGCGTGGTGTTGATCCTGCTTGCGTTTTTCTTTTTGCAGGCGCAAAAGCTGCATCCGCACGGCTGGATCTACCAGCTGATGAACCTGCTGGGTGCCATCGGCGTGATGTTGTCGTTGTTGTTTGGCAGCCACAACTGGCCCGCCTTCGCGATGGAACTGGCCTGGGCGGCCATCGCCCTGTACGGCATCCTGCTGAATCGGCAGCGTCGCAGGCAGTCGAGCCCCGATTGACCGCCGTCGCCCGCGTGGGCGGCGGGGCGTCAGGAAGATTTCGTGGCGGGCTCGAGCAGGCGGCTGGCGTCGAACAGGCAGCGGAAGGTGGAGCCCTGGCCGGGCTCGCTTTCGATGGCCAGTTGGGCCTGGTGCAGGTTGAGCACGTGCTTGACGATGGACAGCCCCAGGCCGGTGCCGCCCTTGTCGCGCGAGCGGCTGGAGGAGACGCGGTAGAAACGTTCGCTGAGCCGGGCCAGGTGCCGGGACGGAATGCCATAGCCCGTGTCGCGCACGGAGTAGGCGGCGCCCTCTGGCGTGCGCTGCCAGCCGATGGTGATGCTGCCGCCGTCCGGGGTGTAGCGCACGGCGTTGCTGACCAGGTTGGAAAAGGCGCTGTGCAGGTCGCGCGGCGAGCCGCGCAGGTCGATGTCGGTGCCGATGGCCAGGGCGATCTGGTGGCGGCCCTGGCTCAGGGCTTCGGCTTCCTTGCGCAGGGAGACGAGCAGGTCGGCCATGACGATGCGCTCGTCGGCAAGATGGCGCTGGGTTTCCAGGCGCGAGAGCGTGAGCAGGTCCTCGACGATCTGGCCCATGCGCCGTGATTGCGCGCGCATCTCGTCCAGGGCCGCGGCCAGTTCCGGCATGTCCTCGGAATCGAACAGTTCCAGGTAGCCGTGGATCACGGTCAGCGGCGTGCGCAGTTCGTGCGAGACGTTGGCGACGAAATCGCGGCGGACCTTTTCCAGCCGGCTGAGGTGGCTGATGTCGCGCGCCAGCAGCACGTGCCGGTCGTCCCCGAACGGCATCAGGGTGATGCTCAGGTGGCGTTCGGGGTCGGTGGGCGCCGGCAGGTCGTCCGGCACCTCGTCGCGGTTCCCGCGCAGCCATTTGCCCAGGGCGCTGTCGCCCGCCAGGTCGGTCATGCGCCGGCCGTGGTCGCGGCGGCGGTCGACGCCGAGCAGGTGCCTGGCGGCCGGGTTGGCCCAGCGGATGCGTTCCTCGCGGTCGAGCAGCACGACGGCGTCGGGCAGGGTACCGACGGCCTGGCGCAGGTGGCGGATCTGCGCCAGCAGGCGTTGCTCGCGGGCGTGCCGGGTGTGGTTCACGACTGCGCGGAAAAGCGGTAGCCGGCGCCACGCACGGTCTGCACCAGGCGGTCCAGGGACGACGGTTCGAGCGCCTTGCGCAGGCGCCGGATGTGCACGTCCACGGTGCGCTCCTCCACGTACACGCTGCCGCCCCAGACCTGGTCGAGCAGTTGCGCACGCGAGTACACGCGCTCGGGATGGGTCATGAAGAAGTGCAGCAGGCGGTATTCGGTGGGGCCGAGCGTGACCGGCTGGTCATGCGCGTGCACGCGATGGCCGGCGCTGTCCAGGCGCAGGCCGGCGGTTTCCAGCACGCCGCTGCCGTCGTCGCCGCGGCTGCGCCGCAGCACGGCCTTGATGCGGGCCACC
>CAZMMO010000301.1:0-3043 GCA_964567365.1 uncultured Rhodanobacteraceae bacterium
CGCGGAACAGCAGGTCGGCGGCAGGCGGGCGGTAGAAGCTGAAGCTGCGTTCGCCTTCGCCGTCCAGCGCGACGAAGGCCAGCGCCGTGTTGGCCGCGTCGGTGCGGCGCACGCCGCGCGTGTCGACACCGGCCGCACGCAGGTCTTCCAGCAACATGTCGCCGAACATGTCCGCGCCCAGCATGCCGGCAAAGGCCGCGGCGCTGCCGAGCTTGGCCGTGGCCACGGCCACGTTGGCCGGCGCGCCGCCGGGGTGGGGCACGAACGCGCGGCCTTGCCCGTTGCAGGTGCCTTGCGCGTGAAAGTCGATCAGTGCCTCACCGAAGCACAACACAGGATTTTTCATTCCGTCCGCGAGCCTTTCAGTCCGTAGAAAAAGATGTAGGCGTAGCAAAACAGCGGCAGCACGAAGGCGTGATGCACGCCGATCCGGTCGGCGATCACGCCTTGCGCCAGCGGGATCAGTGCGCCGCCGACGATGGCCATCACCAACAGGCTCGACACCTTGCCGGTCAGCGGGCCGAATTTCTCGATGCCCAGCGTGAAGATGTTGGGAAACTGGATGGAGTTGAACAGCCCGATCGAGGCGATGCTCCACACCGCCACGCTGCCGTGGGTCGACATGGTGGTGACGACCAGGGCGCCGGCGATGACGGTGCAGGCGCACAGCAGTTTCCTGGCATCGACCCGCGTGCGCAGGAATGCGCCGATCCACCGCAACGGCGCCCACCGGCCTTGCAGCAGCCAGGCCACTTCGATGCGGTCCTGGATGAGCCAGCCGATGAACCGCCCGATCATGGCGCCACCCCAGTACAGCGCCACGAAATCGGCGGCGCGGCTCTCGGGCATGTTGCCGATGTGGGGCAGCGAGATGTAGTTGATCATGAAGCTGCCGATCGACACCTCGGCGCCCACGTAGACGAAGATGGCTCCCATGCCGAACCACACGCGCCGGTGGGCCAGGGCTTCGCGGAAGGTGTGCCGGTCGGCGGTGTTTTCCGCCTCGCCGTGGACCGCGGGCAGGTGGAACAGCCACACGATGGCGGCCAGCACGAACAGCACGACGGCGATGCCCAGGTAGGGACCCTGCACGAGGTGCGCCTGGGCCAGGCGGTAGGCGGCCTGCTGCGCCGCCGGCAGCCGGGCCAGTTCGGCCGCGCCCAGCACGCCGGCGGAGAGGATCAGCAATCCGCCCAGCTTGGGCGCGAGGGTGGTGCCGAGCGAGTTCAGCGCCTGTGCCAGATTGAGTCGCCCCGAGGCCGAATCGGCCGAGCCGAGCAGGCTGATGTAGGGATTGGCGGCCACCTGCAGCAGCGTGATGCCGCTGGCCAGCACGAAAAAGGCGCCCAGGAACAGCGGATAGGAGAGGATCCGCGCGGCCGGCAGGAACATCAGCGCGCCGATGCCGGTCACCGTCAGCCCGACGATGATGCTGCGCCGGTATCCCAGCCGCGAGAGCACGGCGCCGGAAGGCATCGACATCACGAAATAGGCGCCGAAAAAGGTGAACTGCACCAGCATCGCCTGCGCGTAGTTCAGCGTGAAAGTCGATTTCAGGTGCGGGATCAGCACGTCGTTCAACGAGGTGATGAAACCCCACATGAAAAAGATGACGGTGACGACACCGAGTGCGGAGCGGGGACTGGCCGTGCGCTTGGTCATGGGCATTCGGCGGTCAGTCGGAAGACGGGCAGGGATTGCTGCTGGCCCGTACCACCAGGCGCACCGGCGCAATGCTGTGCATGGCGTCGGCGTCGGGATCGTGCACGCGTTCGAGAATGCGCTTGGCCGCCTGGCGCCCGCGCGCGCGCGGATCGGTGGCCAGCGTGGTCAGCGGCGGCATGCTGACGGCGGCTTCGGGAATGTCGTCGAAACCGGTGACGGCGAAATCCTGCCCGGGGTGGCGGCCATGCGCCGCCAGGCCCAGCATCAGGCCCAGGGCCACGGCGTCGTTGTAGCACACGGCCGCGGTCGGCGCCGGGTCGAGGTCGAACAAGGCGGCGCTGCGGCGGGCCGCTTCCACGCGGGTGGGCGCGGTTTCGACCAGCCAGAACGGGTTTGTCTTCAGGCCGGCGGCGGTCATGGCCTCGACATAGCCCTCGCGGCGTTCGCGGCAGGAGCTGGAATCGGCATGGCCACCGAAAAAGGCGATATGGCGGTGGCCGCGTCCGAGCAGGTGCTCGGTGGCCAGGCGCGCTCCGCGACGGTTGTCCAGCGCCAGATAATCCCAGTGGGCATTGGGCAGTTCGCGGTTGAAGATCAGCACCGGCGTGTGCGGGCTGATCAGGGTCTTGAAGCGGTCGGCGTCGCTGCCCTCGGCCGGCGACAGGATGATGCCGGCCGGATTCTGCTCCATCAGCGAGGCCAGCACGCGGCGCTGGCGTTCGGTGGATTCGCCGGTGCTGCCCAGCAGGGTGACGAAATCGTCGCCGCCCAGGGCCTCGTCGACCCCGGCGGCGAACTCGGCGAAGAACGGGTTGGACAGGTCGTTGATGACCAGGGCCACGCTGGAAGAGGTGCGCTGCCGCAGGTTGGCCGCCGCGCGGTTGTACACATAGCCCTGGCGCTTCATTTCGGCCTCCACGCGTTCGCGCGTGGCGGGCGCCGGCAGCGGACTGCCGCGCAGGACCAGCGACACGGTGGCGCGCGAAAAACCGCAGCCGCGGGCGATGTCGTTGATGGTGACGCGCCGGCGCCCGCTCATCGCTCGCCACCGGACGTGCGTGCGGCATGGAACAGGCGGTAGGGCCTAGCAGCTGTCAACAACATGTTGTTCCCCTCTTCCCCCGGGTTTTGTAACGATCTAAATTCTGCTTGGAACCCTGAAAAGTTCCTCATGAAGTTTGCAATATAGCATGGGGTCCGTGCAACCGGCACATGCGGGCCCGCTTGACGGACAAGCCCGCGTGATTTCCCATGGGAAATCTCGAAACCCCCGAAGCTTGTGGATGGCAACCCGTTTTTGTAGGAGCGCACCCGGGCGCGACTGGCGCAAGGCTCGTTGAACGCTGATGCCGTCGCGCCCGGGTGCGCTCCTACGGCC
>CAZMMO010000302.1:0-3033 GCA_964567365.1 uncultured Rhodanobacteraceae bacterium
CAGCAGTTCGTCGACCACCGAGGACTTGCCGGCGCCGCCGGTGCCTGTAATGCCGACGACTGGCGTCGTCGGCCGGGAATGGGGAGTGGGGAATGGGAAATGGGAAGAGCCGGACGTCCAGCCTTTTCGCAGTTCAGCCAATTCGGCATCGCTGAAAGTACCGTCTTCGAGCGCGCTCAGCATGCGGCCTATGCTGATTTCGTCCTCGACGTCCAGCTTCTCAGTCTTTACCCGGTCCCCGGTCCCCGGTCCCCGGTCCCGAGCGCGTGCAGCGCGCGCAACCACATCTTCGATCATCTCCACCAACCCCATCTTCATGCCGTCATTGGGGTGGTAGAGGCGCTCGACGCCGTACTCCTGCAATTCCTTGATTTCTTCCGGCGTGATGGTGCCGCCGCCGCCGCCGAAGATGCGGATGTGGCCGGCGCCGTGTTCCTTGAGCATGTCGACCATGTACTTGAAGTACTCGACGTGGCCGCCCTGGTAGGAGCTGATGGCGATGGCGTCGGCATCTTCCTGCAGCGCCGCGCGCACCACATCCTCCACCGCGCGGTTGTGTCCCAGGTGGATCACCTCGGCGCCCTGGTCCTGGATGATGCGGCGCATGATGTTGATGGCCGCGTCGTGGCCGTCGAACAGGCTGGCGGCGGTGACAAAGCGCAAGGGAGTGGCGTCGGCCTGGGCGGTGCTTGCGGGAATGTGCCTGGCGGGCGTGCTCATTGCGTCTCCGTAAGCGTAATTCTGCGGAGGCATATTGTATCGCGTCTGTCATCCCGCGCCGGACACGGCCTGTGGCCCCGCATCCGGGCCGATTCTGGAATAGACCGATAGGTCATTGATCCTTCAAGAAATCAAGAGCCCATGCGCCACCCGATCCTGCGCGAGCCAGCCTGGGTTGCAAGCAGGTAAGCTAAGCTCATGCAGCACCGTTGCCACGGGAGGGACGATCCATGAAAACACGCCTGTTAGCCGCCTGCCTGCTGATGTCGTTGCTGGGGGCCTGCGCCACTTCGCCGACCGGCCGCAGCCAGTTGATGCTGGTTTCCCCGTCGCAGGTCCAGCAGATGGGCATCGCCTCGTTCAACCAGATGGAGAAGGAAGGAAAGTTCGCCAATGCGCCGCGCAAACGCGCCTACGCCACCTGCGTGGCCAACGCCCTGATCGGGGTGCTGCCGTCGCCCTGGAGCCAGCAGAAGTGGGAAGTGCAGATCATCAAGGACAACACGGCCAATGCCTTTGCCCTGCCCGGCGGGCGCATCGGCGTCAACCTGGGCATGTTCAAGGTGGCCACCAACCAGGATCAGCTGGCCGTAGTGCTGGGGCATGAGCTGTCGCACGTGGTGGCGCGCCACGGCGCCGAGCGGGTATCGGACAACATGCTGGCCCAGGCCGGCGTGGCGCTGGGCACCATCGTCGGCGCCTCCAAGGGCCTGGACCCCAACCTGGTCCAGGCGGCGCTGGGCGTGGGCGCGCAGGCCGGTTTCCTGCTGCCGTTCTCGCGCACGCAGGAAAGCGAAGCCGACACCATGGGCCAGCGTTTCATGGCCGAGGCCGGCTTCAATCCGGAGGCCGCGGTGACGCTGTGGCAGAAAATGGAAAAGGATTCGGGCGACCAGTCGTCGTTCCTGTCCACCCACCCCTCGCCGGGACAACGCATCCGCAACATGCAGAACGGCGCGCAGAAACTGATGCCGGTCTACCGCCAGGCCCGCGCCTCGGGGCACACGCCCGATTGCCACCTGTAACAGGCTTCCCGACCGGACCGGGAGAGGCGGCTGGCAAAGCGGGCGCGGGCGCGTCTCCGTGACTGCGTGGAGCGTCTTCATCTGCATCAACGGCCACTGAACGCGATCACGGCCGGCGTCAACAGCCGTGCCCGCGCGGCGTTTTCAGGTTTACTCCACGAGGAGAACGTCATGAAGCTCATCGGCAAACTGGCTGTTTTGGCAGGTACCGGCCTGCTGTTCGGCGTGGCGACGGGAGGTATTCCCACCGCCCAGGCTGACACCCGGATCAGCATCGGCATCGGCATCGCCCCGCCGCCACCGCGCTGGGAACCCGTACCGGCACCACGCGTCGGCTTTTTCTGGACCCCCGGCTACTGGATATGGGTGGGAGGCGGCTACCGCTGGCATACCGGCAGATGGCACCGTTACCGCCCGGGCTATACATACGTGCATCCAAGCTGGCACCGATCCGGCAACTACTGGCGTTTCCACAGCGGTCACTGGCGACCGTCGCACTATCGCGTGGCGCCCCGTCATCATCCCCGTCATCATCCCCGTCACCGGGGCCATGGCCACTGGCGCTCGCACGGACGGCATCACGGGCACCGGTAATCCACCCCGCTCCCGGGCAGGGCTGGCCACCCGGCCGCCCTGCCCGTTTCCTGCCATGACATCCGGTCGCATGGCACCCGATCGCCCCAGGTACTAAACTACGCGCCGCATACCATCGCCCCAGCCCCGCTGGGGCGATGCGTTTGCGAGCCAATGCAACGATTCAAGAACCGGGACCGCGTGTTCGCACCGGGTCCGGTGCCTCGGCACCAAGCCGCTTGCGCGCGACGTGCCAAACCACGGAGTCCGTTTCCGATGATTTTCGAAACCATTGCCAACACCGACCACGAGGAAGTGGTGTTCTGCCAGAACAAGGATTCCGGCCTGAAGGCCATCGTCGCCATCCACAATACGGTCCTGGGCCCGGCCTTGGGCGGGTTGCGCATGTGGCCCTACAAGACCGAGCAGGAAGCGCTCAACGACGTGCTGCGTCTGTCGCGCAGCATGACCTACAAGAACGCGGTGGCCGGCCTGGACCTGGGCGGCGGCAAGGCGGTGATCATCGGCGACCCGGCCAATGACAAATCCGAGGCGCTGTTCCGCGCCTTCGGCCGCTTCATCAATTCGCTCAACGGCCGCTACATCACCGCCGAGGACGTCGGCATCGATGTCAACGACATGGAATACGTGTTCCGCGAGACCGAATACGTCACCGGCGTGCACCAGGTGCACGGCGGCTCCGGCAACCCCTCGC
>CAZMMO010000303.1:0-3026 GCA_964567365.1 uncultured Rhodanobacteraceae bacterium
TGGTTTTCACGTTTCATGCCCGATCCCTTGTGATGGACGATGCGTTGCAGGCTGCGGCTGACCATGGGCGCAATCACGGCGGTCAACGAGGTGGCGAACACGGCCACGCCGAGGATGATCACCGAGACCGTGAACAGCATGGCCTCGGGAGTCTGCGGAGTGACGTCGCCGTAGCCCACGGTGCTCATGGTCACCATCGAAAAATACAGCGCCGTGACCAGATCGGTGATGTGCGGCTTGAATTCGTCGCCCAGGTAATAGGCGCCGAAAGTGGCGTACAGCAGCAGCATGACCACCGAGGTCAGGGCGAACAGGGTGCTGGCGGTGATGCTGGAATGGTCGAACTGGCGCCACGCGATCACCAGCAGGGCCACCATCAGGACGAAATAGGCCAGCAGCAGGTGCCCGTTGGCATGCATGCCGAAGAACATGCTGATGGCGGCGGTGACGGCCAGCAGCAAGGCCATGACCCAGGCCAGGCGCGAGCGCAGCAGCAGGCCCAGCGCCATGATCAGCATGCCCGTGCCGATCAGCAACGGTGGCAGCACGCTGGGCGGGATGTGGGTCTGTCCGTGCAGCAGGTCGAGGATGAAGCCGTCCCAGCGGCTGCCGAGGTCGGTCTTGAGCAGCCACAGGCCGCCCAGGCCCATCAGGATGGCCAGGGGCACATGCGGGAACCATGCATCGCCGCGGGCGTACCGGTACAGCCGTTTCAGCGCGATCCCCAGGCGCTGGAAAGGTGACAGGATCATGGTGGCAACAGGTCCCCGGTTGAAGCCGCGAAGGTGCCATTATCAGCCACCGCGGCGGCGGGCGCCAATGGCGCGAGGCGGGGTACACGTGGCATGCTCTTGTCCCGCCGGAGGTTTTTGCCTTCGACGGGTGGGGATTTCATGCCTGGAGACACGCACGTGAGCGCATTACCAGCGGGCGGCCCTGCGCCGCGTTCCGAACTGACCCTACGCGGCATCATCATCGGCATTCTCATCACGGTGGTGTTCACCGCGGCCAACGTCTATTTCGGGCTCAAGGCGGGCCTGACGTTTTCCACCTCGATTCCGGCGGCGGTGATTTCCATGGCCATCCTCAAGGCCATGCGCGATGCCACCATCCAGGAAAACAACATCGTCCAGACCATCGCCTCGGCGGCGGGCACACTGTCGGCGATTATCTTCGTGCTGCCGGGACTGGTGATCATCGGCTACTGGACGGGATTTCCGTTCTGGGTCTCGGCCGGCATCTGCGCCACCGGTGGCATCCTGGGCGTGATGTACACCATTCCGCTGCGGCGCGCGCTGGTGACCGATTCGGACCTGCCGTATCCCGAGGGCGTGGCCTGTGCCGAAGTGCTCAAGGTGGGCGCGGGCGAGCCGGGCGAAGGGGACGACGAATCGGTGGAAGCGGGTGGCGCCGGGCTCAAGGCCGTGGTGGCGGGCGCGATCGTGTCGGCGGTGTTCTACATCATCGTGCAGACGCGGGTGTTTGCCGGCAGCGTGTCGGATTATTTCCGGGTGGGTGGCCCGCAGGGCGGAGCGACCGGTTTCGACTTCGGCCTGTCGTTTGCCTTGTTCGCGGTGGGCCATCTGGTGGGCCTGTGGGTCGGCGTCGCGATGCTGGTCGGCGCCGCCATCGGCTGGGCCTGGGCGGTGCCGTATTTCACGCACCTGCACTGGGCCGCCGGTGCCGCGGCGAGCGTGGCGCAGGACGGCTGGAGCCACTACGTGCGCTTCATCGGCGCGGGCACCATCGGCGTGGCCGCGATCTGGACCCTGGCCAAGCTGGTCAGGCCGCTGGTCAGCGGCCTGGCCGGGGCGCTGCGCGCCTCGCGTGCGCGCAAGACGGGCACCTTGCACGAGCTGCCGCGCACCGAGCACGACATGCCGATCGGCACGGTCGGCCTGATCTCCCTGGTGTGCCTGGTGCCGGTGGCGTTCCTGCTGTGGCACTTCGGCGTCACCAATGGCCTGGGCGACGCGCTGTGGACGCTGGTGATCGGCGGCGTGATTTTCGTGGTGCTGCTGAGTTTTCTGGTTTCGGCCGTGTGCGGCTACATGGCCGGCCTGATCGGTTCCAGCAACAGCCCGCTTTCGGGCGTGGGCATCCTGGTGGTGGTGATTGCCGCGCTGTTGCTGGTGGTGGGCGTGCGGCCGTTCCTGCCCGCGGGGGCGGACCGGGCCCTGGTCGGGTTTGCCTTGTTCGTGACCGCCATCGTGTTTGCGGTGGCATCCATCGCCAACAACAACCTGCAGGACCTCAAGACCGGCCAACTGGTCGACGCCACGCCGTCGCTGCAGCAGTGGGCGCTGGTGATCGGCGTGCTGGTTGGCGCGGTGGTGATCCCGCCGGTGATGGACCTGCTGCAGCATACCTACGGATTTCTCGGTGCGCCGGGCGCCGATCCTGCGCGCGCCTTGCCGGCGCCCCAGGCCGGATTGATCTCGGCGCTGGCCAAGGGCGTGATCACGGGCGACGTACCCTGGGACATGATCGGCATCGGCGCCGCGATCGGCGTGGCCAACATCCTCCTGGACGAATTCCTGGGAAAGATCCGGAAGGGGCCGCGCCTGCCGCCCCTCGCCGTCGGCCTGGGCATCTACCTGCCGACGTCCACCACCCTGATGGTGGTGGTGGGCGCGCTGGTCGGCGCGTGGTTCGACCGCCGCGCCGAGCGCAAGCCCGGGGCCGCGGCGACCCAGCAGCTCGGCGTATTGCTGGCCTCGGGCCTGATCGTCGGCGAAAGCCTGCTGGCGGTGGTTTTTGCCGGCGTGGTCGCCTTCAGCGGCACGCAGTCGCCGATCGGGCTGGTGGGCAAGGGGTTCGAAACGCCGTCGATCGTTCTCGGTGGCATCGTGTTCGTGGCCTGCGTGGCGCTGTTGTACCGCTGGATCGCGCGCATGGGACGCGGCAGTTCCGGGGCCTGAGAAAGCGTTCCCGCAACGCGGAAATGTTTCCGGTTGCACAAGGGTGCTTGCCCTACGGGGGCGGGTCGGTCGATGCGTGTTTGCGGATCCGGATCGTGCGCTCGT
>CAZMMO010000304.1:0-3023 GCA_964567365.1 uncultured Rhodanobacteraceae bacterium
CGTGCGGTTGCAGCCAGCCCATCCAGATGCCCAGCACGACCATGCCGATCAACACGATGGACAGGGCGATGCGCCGGGTCAGCGCCCACACGGTGCGGTTGGACCGGCCCTTGTCGGTCATCATGTAGTACAGCGCCTGGCCGAGGTTGAAGATCACCACGAACAGCATCACGACCAGCGCGATCTTGTAGATGGATTCCACGCAATGAGTCCGAAGCGGGTGACAATCGGCAGTATACGAGGTGCGGATGTTGCACACACATGCGGCATGTTGTCCGTCCGCGCGACGGGACAGGGCGCATGATGCGCCTGCGCAAGCCGTCGTGGTGGGCGGTGGCGCTGATGCTGGCCGGCGTGGCCATTTTCGTGCGCCTGGGAGTCTGGCAACTTCATCGCGCCGACTACAAGGAACAGCTGCTGCACCTGTTCGCGACGGCTTCGACGGCGCCGCTGGTCCCCTTCGGTACGGTCGCGCACGGCGTGTCCGAGCACGTCTATCCCCACGTGGGTGTGCGCGGGCATTTCCTGCAAGGGCGCGATTACCTGCTGGACGATCAGATCCATGCCAACCGCCTGGGCGTGCAGGTCTATGCGCCGTTCGTGGTGTCCGGCTCCGACCGCGTATTGCTGGTCGACCTGGGCTTCCTGCCGCGCACGCGGGCCCACGAACTGCCGCACCTGCCGCCGCTCAAGCAGGGCGAGGTCGTCATCGAGGGACTGTACGCCAAACCGCCGCGCGCGGGCCTGAAGCTGGGCGGCAACCGCTTGCCGGACCAGCATGGTTGGCCCAAGCTGAGCATCTACATCAATCTGGAGCAGATCGGCGTGGACCTGGGGCGGCGCCTGTTTCCGCGCGTGCTGCTGATCGACCCGGACCCGCATTCGATCTACGTGCGCCAGTGGGTGCCCGACACCATGCCACCGTCGCGGCACCGGGCCTATGCCTTCCAGTGGTTCACCTTTGCCGCGGCGGCCATCGCCATCTTCGTGATCCTGCACCGGCGCCGGCCGGGGAAAAGACGCAAAACCCATGAATGACGCTACTCCGACCCCGACCGTGCGCCTGAACCGCTTCAAGATGCTGCTGGTGGCCTCGATCTTCCTGCTGCCCTTCGTCGCGGCCTGGATCGCGTTCCATCTGGGCTGGATGCCGGGAACGAAGAGTCATGGCGAGCCGATCCTGCCGCAACGCAATCTCAGCGGCGTGCGCATCGTCATGGACAACGGCAGCAACTGGCTGTGGCGCGATCCGGTCACGCCGAGCATGACGCTGGTGGCCCTCTCGCGCGGCACGTGCGCCGAGCGCTGCATCCGCACGCTGACCCTGCTGCGCAACGCGCGCATCACCCTCAACGACCGCCAGGACCACCTGCGCCTGCTGCACCTGGGTCCGCCGCCGGCGGGGAGGGCGGGCAAGCTGCTGGCGCAGTCCTGGCATCATGGGCGCGACGTGGCCGGAAAGCTGGCCGGGTTCCGCCCGCACGAGGATGGCGTAGTGTCGGCGATCCTGGTCGAGGCCAACGGCACGGCGCTGGTGCGGTATCCCGTCGGATTCAGCCCCGACGGCCTCAAAGACGATTTGCACAAGGTGGTCCACTGATGCCTGCCTCCCCCCGGCGTCCCCGCATGTCCTGGCTGTCCCGCCTGGCCTGGTTCACCGCGCTGCTCACCTTTTGCCTGGTGATGTTCGGCGCCTTCGTGCGCCTGTCCGACGCGGGCCTGTCGTGCCCGGACTGGCCCACCTGCTACGGCGAAGTCACCTGGCCGCAGCAGCCGCACCAGATCGCGCAGGCCGACGCGAGCTATCCGCAGCGGCCCTTCGTCGCCCACAAGGCCTGGCGCGAACAGGTGCACCGCATGATCGCCGGCACCCTGGGCGTGCTGGTGCTGGTGCTGGCCCTGCTGGCCTCCTGGACGCGGCCCTGGGCGCGCTGGACGGTGATCGGCGCGGCCATTGCCGCCGCGCTGGGCACGGCGATGTACATGGGCGGCGAGCACGTGGTTTCCTCGTTGCTGGGCGCCCTGGCGATCGTGTTGCCGCTGGTGGTGGCGGCGCGCCTGACCCGGACCGGCGCCTGGCGGGTGGCGGTGCTGGCGCTGGGGCTGATCATCTTCCAGGCCATGCTGGGCATGTGGACGGTGACCCTGCTGCTCAAGCCCATCGTGGTCACCGGCCATCTGCTGGGCGGCATGGCCACGTTCGGACTGCTTGCCTATGTCGCCTTGCGCTTCACGCCCATCGGCGCCGACGACGACCGGCACGCGCGATTGCGCCGCTTCGTGGTCGCCGGCATCGTCGTGCTGGCGTGCCAGATCTTCCTGGGAGGCTGGACCAGCACCAACTACGCGGCCCTGGCCTGCGGCGTGGGCAACGCCGCGTTTCCCCACTGCCTGGGCCAGTGGTGGCCGGCGGCGGACTATCACCAGGGCTTCATCCTGTGGCGCGGCATCGGCGTGGACTTCGAGGGCGGGATCCTGGACGCCCCGGCGCGCACCGCCATCCAGATGGTGCACCGCATCGGCGCGCTGGTGGTGTTCTGCTACCTCGGCTGGCTGGCGTACAAGGTGGCGCGCGCCGGCCTGCGCGGGTTCGGCCTCGGCATCGCCGTGGTGCTGGTGGCGCAGGTGGGGCTGGGAATCAGCAATGTGCACTTCGGCCTGCCCCTGCCGGTGGCCACGGCGCACAACGGTGGCGCCGCGCTGCTGCTGTTCACCCTGGTGGCGACGCTGGCACGCACACAGGTCCGTCTGGCCCCGCCCAGGGTCAGGGGCGATGTGCCGGCGCAAACCGGGTAAACTTGTCCGTTCACCTGATCGTTGGTCCGCATGTCCGCTCATCTCGCCGAATACTGGGAAGTGACCAAGCCGCGCATCGTCGCGCTGCTGGTGTTCTGTGCCGTGATCGGCATGTTCCTGGCCGTCAACGTGACGCCGCCGGCGATCGGCGTGCCCGGCTGGCAGCCGCTGGTGTTCGGCACGCTGGGCATCTGGCTGGCCTCGTCCTCGGCGGCGGCCTTCAACCA
>CAZMMO010000305.1:0-3016 GCA_964567365.1 uncultured Rhodanobacteraceae bacterium
TCAACATCGAGATCAACGGCAAGGCGCTGAAGGCGCCCAAGGGCTCGATGATCATTCAGGCCGCGGACGATGCCGGTATTGCGATTCCGCGTTTTTGCTATCACGACAAGCTGACGATCGCCGCCAACTGCCGCATGTGCCTGGTGGAAGTGGAGATGAATGGCAAGTCGGTGCCCAAGCCGTTGCCGGCCTGTGCCACGCCGGTGGGCGAGGGCATGAAGGTGTTCACCCAGTCCGAGCGGGCGTTGTCGGCGCAGCGCAATACCATGGAGTTCCTGCTGATCAACCATCCGCTGGACTGCCCGGTCTGCGATCAGGGTGGCGAGTGTGAGCTGCAGGATCTCTCGCTTGGTTTCGGCCGCGGCGTTTCGCGCTTCACCGAGCGTAAACGTGCGGTGGCTGACGAGAACATCGGTCCGCTGATTGCCACGGAAATGACGCGTTGCATCCATTGCACGCGTTGCGTGCGGGTCCTGCGCGAAATTGCCGGTACCAACGAGTTCGGTGGCATGGGCCGGGGTGAGCACCTGGAAATTGGCACTTACATCGGCAAATCCATCGAAAGCGAATTGGGCGGCAATATTATCGATGTGTGCCCGGTAGGTGCGCTGACCGACAAGCCATACCAGTTCCGTGCGCGCGCCTGGGAACTGGTGGCCAAGCCGTCGATCGGCTACCACGACGCATTGGGTTCCAACCTGTGGCTGCACACGCGCCGCGGCGAGGTGCTGCGTATCGTGCCGCGCGACAACGAGGCCATCAACGAGTGCTGGTTGTCCGACCGCGACCGCTACAGCCATGAGGGCATGTACGCCGAGGACCGCCTGCTGCGCCCGCGCGTCAAGCGCGATGGCCAGTGGCAGGAGGTCGATTGGGAGCAGGCGCTCGAAGCCGTCGCCGGCATGCTCAAGGGCATCTCCGGCGACGAGCTCGGCGTGCTGGTGCATCCGGCCACGTCCAGCGAGGAGGGCGTCCTGCTCAAGCGCCTGGCCAAGGCGCTGGGTTCGCCGCACGTGGACCATCGCCTGCGCCAGATCGACTTTGCCGACCATGCCGCGGCGCAGCCGTTCGGCATGCCCGTGGCCGCGTTCGACAAGCTGGACGCCGCCCTCATCGTCGGCAGCGACACCCGCAGCGAGATGCCGTTGCTGCACCAGCGGCTGCGTCAGGCCAGCAAGGGTTTTCGCAAGCATGCCGGCGCGGCCAACCGGACCCGTTTCGACATCACCACGGTCCAGGGCGCGGCGTTGCACGTGCTCAATCCGGCCCGGTTCGATTTCAACTACGACCTGGCCAGCGAAACCGTGGTACCGCTACAGGGCCTGGTCGATGCCGCGTTGTCCCTGGCTGCCGCGGCGGCTGAAGCGGGACAGGACAAGGCCGCTCCGGATGCGGCGCTGGCCGAGGCCATCGGCCGGGCCGAGGTGACGGATGCGGCACGCGCGACCGTCCGCGACCTGGCCGCGGCCGAGTCGGCCGTGGTGCTGATGGGCGAGGTGGCCGCTTCGCATCCGCAGGCTTCCTGGTTGCGTGCCGCGAGCCGTTTCGTGGCCGCCGCCACCGGCGCCGCCTTTGCCGAGATGCCGGTGGGCGCCAATGCCATCGGTTTGGCGCGCCAGGCCGTGTTGCCCGAGGCCGGTGGCCTGGATGCACGGTCCATGCTGGAACAGCCGCGCAGGAACTACCTGCTCTACGGCGTCGAGCCCCCGTACGATTTTGCCGACGGCAAGCAGGCCCTGGCGGCGCTGAAGGGCGCGGACCGGGTGGTGGCCTTCTCGGCGTTTGCCTCCGAAGCCCTGCTGGACGTGGCCGACGTGCTCCTGCCGATCGCCCTGACGCCGGAGACCGACGCCAGCCTGGTCAACGTGGATGGCGTGGCGCAATCGTTGCGCGCCGGAGCCGCCGCGCCTGGCGACGCGCGGTCCGGCTGGAAGGTCCTGCGGGCCCTGGGCGGCAAGCTGGATCTGGACGGATTCGGCTTCGACGACCTCGGGCAGTTGCACGAGTCGATGGCGGTGGCCGATGCCGCGCCCGCTGCGGATGCCGGCCTGGCGCCGCGCGCTGCGGCTTCCAACGAAGGCGGCCTGGTGCGCCTGGCCACCACGCCCATTTACCGTGGCGATGCCGTGCTGCGCCGGGCCAAGGCCCTCAACCAGCATCCGCTCAACCGCGCCCCGGCCGTACGCCTCGCCGCCACCGACGCCGGGCGTCTGGGCCTGGCCGAGGGCGACACGGCGCAGGTCGAGAGCGTGTCGTTGCCGGTAGTGGTCGATGACGCGGTGCCGGAAGGCTGCGCCTGGATCGAGGCCGCACACGAACAAACCGCGATGCTGCCGCCAGGTGGTACGACCCTCAACGTGGGCAAAAAGGCGTAATCCATGGCCGATCAGCTCTTTCACCAGCTTCTCATCCCGATCCTGCTGATCCTGGCGATCGCCGTGCCGCTGATCCTGGCGGTGGCGTTCTTCGTCTACTGGGAACGCAAGGTCATCGGTTGGATGCACGTGCGCATGGGGCCCAACAAGGTGGGACCGCTGGGCCTGTTCCAGACCTTTGCCGACGTGTTCAAGTTGTTGCTGAAGGAGATCATCCTTCCGGTCAAGGCCAACCGCGTCCTGTTTTTCCTGGCCCCGTTGCTGGCGCTGACGCCGGCCTTCGCGATCTGGGCGGTGATGCCGTTCGGCCAGGGCCTGGTGCTGGCCAACGTCAACGCCGGTGTGCTCTATCTGCTGGCCATGAGCTCGCTGGGCGTGTACGGCATCATCCTGGCCGGTTGGGCGTCCAACTCGCGTTATGCCCTGCTGGGCGCCATGCGCTCGGCGGCGCAGATGATCTCCTACGAACTGGCGATCGGCATGGCGCTGGTATGCGTGCTGGTGCTGGCCGGCAGCCTCAACCTGAGCGCCATCGTCGACGCCCAGGCAGGCTCCAAGGGCCTGTTCGACTGGTTCTGGCTGCCGCTGCTGCCGATGTTCGTGGTGTACTGGATTTCCGGCGTGGCCGAGACCAACCGCCT
>CAZMMO010000306.1:0-1422 GCA_964567365.1 uncultured Rhodanobacteraceae bacterium
GCTCGGGCACGACGAACTGCTGTCGATCCTGGGCTGATCCCCGCGCGGAAAATCCACGGCCTGCGGACGACAGCCCAGCTCTTCATGTAGGAGCGCACCTGGGCGCGACCAGCGCAAGGCCCACGGAACGTTGATGCTGTCGCGCCCAGGTGCGCTCCTACATGAACCGGGCGTCGGCACGCCTGCAAGTATCCCGCAATACCGGCCGGCCCGGGCGGATGGAACGCCGCCATCCACGCCTGATCGCGGCGAGAACACATTCCATATCAGCGCAACAACGCATTATTACGGTATGCATAAATCCGACGGGATTCACACCCGCATTGCCAATTCGATTGACCGATTGACGCACCGCCATTACGGATTTCCGAGTCGCATCAAGACATTGCCCACGGCAGAAAAACACATCTTTTCCCTGACTTCACATCCCGGCGTACCTGTACGAACAAATAACGGCATACCCGGCGGATTCGCAAATTAATGGACAAACATATTGCGTTACCCGCCTCTTGGCACTATCCTGTCGCGCAATCCGGGTTACCGGTACCATCCAAACAATATGCGAGGAGACAGGGCAATGGCAGTCGATATCAGCAAGCTTAATCAGAAACAGCTCAATGACCTTATTGCCAAGGCGGAAACCCGCAAGAAGTCCATCCGTCAGGAACGGGTCGTCAAGCTGCGCAAGAAAATCACCGACATGATCAAGGACGAGGGTTATACCTTCGAGGACGTCTTCGGCGGACGCCGCAAGACCCGCCGTACCGGCAAGGTTCCACCCAAGTACGCCAATCCCGCCAATCCCGCCGAAACCTGGTCCGGCCGCGGCAAGCACCCGCGCTGGTTCAATGCCGCCCTCAAGTCCGGCAAGAAGGAAAAGGATCTGTTGATCAAGTAATTCCGGGTCGCCAGACACCGCAAAAACGCCGGCATGTTGCCGGCGTTTTTTGTGTATGGAGAGAGAAAGGGACGAGAGACGAGGGACGAGTAGCGAGGGCGCGTAAGACAGACATTGGGGAATCATTTAGAGAGGCCGAGAGTGGCTTTGCCAGATATTCTGTTCATGCGCTGACGACTATGACCGTGCGCCCTCACTACTCGCCCCTCGCCCCTCGCCCTCTTCTCACAATGCCCGTCGCGGCGACACCAGCAAATCGCCAAACAACAACCCGGCTACCAGGGCCACCAGAATCGTGATCAGCAGCACGGCGGTCTGCATGCCGGTGTCGACATGCCGGTCGGCCAGATACGAGAGGGTCTGGAAACCGACGCTGCCCGGCACCAGAAGGATGATGCCCGGCTCGCGTATCAACGCGCCGGGACGGTGCACGAAACGTGCATATACATTGCTCAGTGCGCCGAGTACCACGCCGCCCACGAACACGCCGAAGCCGGGCCCGAACTGGTCGCCCGCGACGCGCG
>CAZMMO010000306.1:1522-3014 GCA_964567365.1 uncultured Rhodanobacteraceae bacterium
ATGCTGCGTGGACAGCTCGCGCACCGCCGTGGTCAGCGCCATGCCGGGCACCAGCACGATGACCGCCGTCAGTACCACCAGGTTGACGTCCAGTGGCCATACCCAGGTGCTGACCAGCACGATCAGCAGGGTCGCCACCACGGCGGAAATGGCCTCGGTCGCCGGCGCCAGACGCGGCCGCCGGCTGGTTGCCAATACCACCATGCCGGTCAGCAGGCCCACCATGCAGGCGACGACGATGTCCGCCCACGAGGTGCGCATGATCGCCGCGAACCCGGCCGCCGACAGCCCGTAGCCGAAGATCATGCCGCGCCGTTGCGCCCGGGTCAGGGGCGCGGACAAGGCGCGCAACTGGCGCGCGCCCTCCTCGATGCCGACACGACCGCCGATGACGCCGTCGGCAATGGCATCGACCTCGCACAAACGCGCCAGATTGACGTCGCCCGGTGCCAGCCGGATCACCTGGGTCACCTGCGCCACGCCATCCTCGCCCTGCGCCAGGTCGGCAAAGGACAGGATGATGGCGGTAGGACTGGACCACACCTCGGCACGCATGCCCAGGCGCTGCGCCGCGCTGCCGATGGCATCCTCCAGGCGCGAGGCCGACGTGCCGTACTGGTGCAACCGGCGCGCCAGGCCGGTGACGAAGGCGACGCGCGTGTTGAAGGCAACGGCCAGGATGAGGTTGGCCGGCAACGCGCTCATCGGCACCCCATGTCCGACCCGGGACCATCGGCTGGATACATTGCCGTCATTCCGAATGAAAACGCGCCCATTATCGCGGACGGGGCAGCATTTTTGGAACGGCTCCCCCGCCCTATGCCTGCGTGGCCGGCAACCACAGCGTGACGCGCAAGCCGCCGCCGTCACGATTGGCCAGCACCACGCGTCCGCCGTGAGCTTCGGCGATCTCGCGCGCGAGGGCCAGGCCGAGGCCCGTGCCCGATCGCTTGGTGGAGTAAAACGGCAACAGCGCCTGCGCCAGCACATGGCTGCCCATGCCCGGCCCGCGGTCCGCCACGTCGATGCGCCAGCGGTTGCCGAGCAGGCCCACGCGCAGGCTCACCGCCGCTTCCTCGCTGCCCGATTCGTGCGCATTCTTGACCAGGTTGATCAGCACCTGCTCGATCTGGCCGGGATCGAACCGGGCGGTCCGCTTTGGCAAAGGCCCCTCGAGCCGGAACCGGCAGTGGCTCGCCAGCGACTCCACGAACACGGGCCACTCCACCTCCCGTGGCCGCGGCGCGGGCAGCTTGGCAAAACGCGCATAGCCGTCGACGAAACCGTGCAGGTGGCGGGCGCGGTTGCCGATGCTGGCAAACACGCCCGGCAGCCGCTCCAGGTCGCCGCGCCGGGCCAGTTCGGTACCGGAATGGGCCAGCGACGAAATCGGTGCCAGCGAGTTGTTGAGCTCGTGCGTGATGACCCGGATCACCCGCTTCCAGGCCGCCACCTCCTGGCGCGCCAGCTCGCGCGTCATGCGCCGGAACAG
>CAZMMO010000307.1:0-3009 GCA_964567365.1 uncultured Rhodanobacteraceae bacterium
CATCATCTGCGCCTTGCGCTCGAAGTCGGCCAGGCTGGTCGGCTTGCCGAAGCGGGTGCGCATGGCGGCCATGAAGCTGTGCACGTCGCCGTTGCCCGACTGGTGCCAGTCGTGGTACGCCCAGTCGTCGCTGATCGGCCAGCGGTCCGCCTTGGGCATCATCGCCTTGAATGCTTCCAGGGTCGGGAACGACGGCGTGCCCACCTCGACCGCGAAGCCCTTCGCCAGGCTGGTGAAATAGGCCTGCGGCGGACGGTAGTTGTACGGGCCGCTTTTCCACAGGTTGATGCGGTTGGAGCTGGGCATGTACAGCCGCGTGCCGTCGAGTTTGCCGATCAGCTGGTCCAGGCGCTTGTTCAGCAGCGGCTGCGGCACGCCCTCGTTGCGCCCGAACCACAGCACGATGGACGGATGGTTGCGATAACGGCGGATGACGTCGGCGGCGTTGCGCAGGAACAAGTCGTCGTCCATCGGCTCCATGTTGTAGTTCTGGGTGGACTGCCAGAAGTCGTTGAGCACCAGCATGCCGTACTTGTCGGCCAGCTCGTAGAACACCGGTTCGGTGCTCTGGCCCACCCAGTTGCGGATCACGTCCAGGTGCGCCTGCTGCTGCAGCTTGAAGTAGGGCTCCAGGCGCTTGCGGGAAACGCGCTTCATGAAGTCGTCCATGCCCCAGCTGCCGCCCTTGACGGCAATGCGCACGCCATTGACGCGGATGGCCAGGTAGGGCGTCAGCCGCTTGTCCTGCAGGCTTTTCACGGCGGGCGAGCGCAGCGCGTCGGGGGCCAGCGAATAGGCCCAGCCATGCGGTGTTTTCAGGATCTTGCGATGCGTCACCTCGACCAGATTCCGGTCGCTGCGGTCGGGCGTGACCAGCACCCTGCGCAGTTGCCCGGCGGAATCGAACAGCGACAACTCGTAGCTGATCTGGCGCACGCCGAACTTGAACTGCTTGCGGTCGGACGCCCTGCCGTCGATGTCGAAACGCATCTTCATCTGGTACAGGTAGGGCTGACCGTAGCCGTTGGGCCACCACAGGTGCGGATGGTGCAGGGTCAGCGCGGGGTATTGCGCAGGACGCAGGTGCACCACGGTACCGCCCGGCGGAACCACTACCGTGCGTTGCAGCGTCACGTCGCCGAAGGCCACGTGCAGCTGACCGGTCACGGAATCCGTGCCGGTATTTTGCAACGGCACATCGATGTCGATCTTTGCCAGTTCATGCCGCCTTGGATTCGGCAACCGGGTGACCACGTGCGTATCACCGATGCGCACGGCGCCGGTGGCACGCAGTTCCACGTCCTGCCACAGGCCCGTATTGCGGTCGCGGACCGCCGGGATCCAGTCCCATCCCTCGCTGGCGATGAAGGTCGGTCCGTCCAGTGCCTGCATGCCGCCATTGGGACCGGGACCGGCCTCCAGGGATTGCTCGTGCGCCACGCCGGGATGCGGCGGCGGCGAGATGCGCACGGCGATCACGTTGCGTTGCCCCGGGCGCAGCAGGTCGGTGACATCGAACCGGCCGCGCACGAACGCCCCTTTGACGCGACCCACACGCTTGCCGTTGACCCAGACTTCGGCCGCATAATTGATGCCGTTGAAGACCAGTTGCAGATGCCGGCCGTCCAGGTCGCCGGGCAGGGCGAAGGCCGTGCGGTACCACCAGTCGTGCTTGTTCAGCGACTCGGGGATGGCCAGATTGTCCAGCCCGTAGGCCGGGTCGGGATACACGCCGCGGTCGACCAGGGTGGTCAACACCGTGCCCGGCACGGTCGCCTGCATCCACGCCTTGCCGCCGCGGTAGGCCGCGGTGGAAATCGTGGCGCCGGTTGCCTCGTGCAATTTCGGCGCGGAGGCCAGGGTCCACCGGCCCAGGGTCCAGCGGTCCTTGCCATCGGGTTCGAGGGCGACCCGCCTGCCGGTCACCTTCGCTACCGGCGCAGAGAACGGCGCCCGGCTGTGCGGCAGTGTCGATGGCGGCTGCGGCGTCAGCTGGCCGCCCATCTGCTGCGTCTGTACCGGCCAATGAGGCGAGGCCGGGATGTAGCGTGTCAATTGCGGGTCCGGGGAATGACTGGCCAGACGCGCCCGTTGCTGCCCGTCGAGCGCCTTGTCCTCGATGCGGAACCCGGCCACCTTGCCACTGAAATGAAGGGCCTGCGGATCCGGCTGCACGACCGGTCCGATCACCAGTTTCGGCGCCACCGCCGCCTGCCGCTCCGCACCCGTGGCCACACGCTTGCCATCCAGGTACAGCGAAAGCCGCCCTGCATGTGCCACGGCGGCCACGAACTGCCAGCGGCCCGCATGCAAGGCGGCCTTCGAAAGCAGGACCGCATCCTTGCCGAACCAGAATCCCAGCCGGCCCTGGTCGACCATGAAATACCGCGCGGCCTGTCCGGGGTCGCCGAAGCCGGCGATCAACTGGCGCGTGGCAGGAAGGGTGCGCGGATGGATCCACGCGCAAACCGTCCAGTCGGCGTCGGCCGCCAGCACGGGAGAGTGCGCGGGGAGTGGCTTCGTGAAACCGATGCCCCCCTGCAGGACCACCGTGTTCCACGGCCCATGGATCGTTCCAAAAGCTGGCGTAACGAACAGGCACAAAAGCAGCGCAACCACGCCCGGCATGGCGCGACGCCTCTCTTTTCGGCTCCAGTTCCGCATTACAGAAGTCCCCTCCGCTTCGTTGCATCCACCCTGTCCGTCCGGCGGCCCCTCATCTCCCGGGATCACCGATGCCGAACGCTGCATGCCGATCCAAGGGCACACGGGGTGGCATGCTGAATCTTTTGGTAACGTTACACCGTATCCCCAACAAGTTCAACGGGTGCCAGGAAGCAGACGTCACGCAAGCCGCCGACGCAAATCTTCACCCTTTTGTAGGAGCGCACCCGGGCGCGACGGCATCAGCGGTCAACAAGCCTCGATGCCGTCGCGCCCGGGGGCGCGCCTTCATAGTTTGCCATGTTCGGGGAGGCCCTGGACAAAGTCCGTGGCCCGGATGGTCCG
>CAZMMO010000308.1:0-2991 GCA_964567365.1 uncultured Rhodanobacteraceae bacterium
GGCACCACGCTGATGATCCCGCGCTGGGGCGTCGAGCAGCGCCTGCAGCAGCACGTGAACCATCCCGGTTCGTTCCTGCAGTCGCTGGCCATGCTGCTGAAGAAGCTGGATCTGGCCGACCGTTCGCTGAACATCCGCGTGTACCCGAACGTGCCGCGGGCCATGGGCCTGGGCGGTTCGGCGGCATTGGCCGTGGCCGTGATTCGCGCGCTGGACCGGCATTGCCGGTTGTCGCTGGGCGAGGAGCAGATCTGCCAGTTGGCCTTCGAGTGCGAAAAGATCGCCCACGGCACGCCCTCGGGCATCGACAACACGGTCGCCACCTACGGCAACGCGTTGCTGTACCAGCGCGGCGATCCGCCGCTGGTGCGCACTCTGGAGCTGAAGGAGCCGTTGCCGCTGGTGATCGGCCTGTGCGGCACCGAAAGCCTCACGGCCAAGATGGTGGCGCGCGTGCGCCGCGCCTGGGAAAACAACAAGTCCCTCTACGAGCGCATCTTCGACGAAATTGATACCCTGACCCTGCATGCCCTGGATGCCCTGGAAACCCACGACCTGGCGCAACTGGGCGAGCTGATGAACATCTGCCAGGGCCAGCTCAATGCCCTGCAGGTGTCCAGTTGGGAACTGGAGGAGCTGATGCAGATCGCACGCGACAACGGCGCCACCGGCGCCAAGCTGACCGGCGGTGGCGGTGGCGGATCCATGATCGCGCTGTGCCCCGACGGGACCAAACGCGTCATCGAGGCCATGCATCGGGCCGGTTACCAGGCGATGGAGGTGCAGTTTGGCTGAGGCACTCGAACAACGCGACAGCGTGGTCTCGTTCGACACCGACGAGCTGATCCTGGTCGACTCCGACGACCGCGAGATCGGCCACGACGACAAGGCCACCTGCCATGACGGGCACGGTATCCTGCACCGTGCGTTTTCCCTGTTCGTGTTCAACCCGCGCGGCGAGCTGCTGCTGCAGCAACGCAGCCGCGGCAAGCGGTTGTGGCCGGGCTACTGGGCCAACAGCTGCTGCAGTCATCCGCGTCACGGCGAGAGCATGCCCGAGGCCATCGCCCGCCGCCTGGACGAGGAGATGGGCATGCGCTGCGAGCTGCGCTTCGTGTTCAAGTTCGAATACCAGGCCGACTACCACGACCTGGGCGCCGAGCACGAACTGTGCTGGGTGTACGTCGGCCAAACGTCCGATCCGGTGCGTGCCAACGCCAACGAAGTGGAGGCGTGGCGCTTCGTGTCGGCGACCGACCTGGACGCGGAGATGGCCGCCCATCCGGAACGTTTCACGCCGTGGCTGAAAATGGAGTGGAAGCGCCTGCGCGGCGAGTTCAACCACGTCCTGCCGCTGTCCGGCCGCTGAATCCGGTCCGGCAATCTTTGACTCGTGCCGGATGCCAGCCTAGGCTGGGGACGTGAACCACGCGGGAAAGGAGGCCCCTCACCAGCATTGATGAAGGAGGCGTCATGAGCATACCTCTCGTACAGCAATATCGCGTCGCGCGTTACGTCATCGGCAAGAAGCTGGGCGGGGTCAAGCGCTACCCGCTGACGTTGATGCTCGAGCCGTTGTTCCAGTGCAACCTGGCCTGTCCCGGCTGCGGCAAGATCGACTACGAGGACGACATCCTGCGCCGGCGCATGAGCGTCGAGGACGCCCTGCACGCGGTCGACGAGTGCGGCGCGCCGATGGTCTCCATCCCCGGCGGCGAGCCGCTGATCCACAAGGAAATCGACCAGATCGTCGAGGGCATCATCGCGCGCAAGAAGTTCGTCTACCTGTGCACCAACGCGATCCTGCTGAAGAAAAAACTCGACCTGTTCAAGCCCTCTCCCTACCTCACCTTTTCCGTGCACCTGGACGGCAACCGCGAGCAGCACGACAAGTCCGTGGACCGCGAGGGCGTGTTCGACACCGTCGTGGAGGCGGTATCCGAGGCCCTCCGGCGCGGTTTCCGCGTTACCGTCAACTGCACACTGTTCAGCGGCGAGGACCCGCAGGAAGTGGCGAGGTTCTTCGACTTCGTGACCGAACTGGGCGTGGAAGGCATTACCGTGTCGCCCGGCTACAGCTACCAGCATGCGGCGCGCCAGGACGTGTTCCTGCCGCGCAACAAGAGCAAGCAGCTGTTCCGCGACATCTTCCGCCAGGGCAAGCAGCGCAAACGCAAGTGGCGCTTCAACCAGTCCGGCCTGTTCCTGGACTTCCTGGCCGGCAACCAGAGCTACCAGTGCACGCCCTGGTCGATGCCCTGCTACAACATGTTCGGCTGGCAGAAACCCTGCTACCTGCTGGTGGACGAGGGCTACGTGCCCAGTTTCGACCAGTTGATGAACGACACCGACTGGGATCACTACGGCTTCGGCCACAATCCCAAGTGCGACAACTGCATGGCCCATTGCGGCTACGAGGGCACCGCGGTGGACGATACATTCGCGCATCCGCTCAAGGCGCTGCTCGAAGCCGTCCGCGGCCCGCGCACCGAAGGTCCGATGGCGCCGGAGCTGCCGATCCTGTACCAGACCGGCAACGACCAGCCCGCCCCATTGCGCATAGCAGCCAACGGGCCGGACAGTCATCACTGACTTGCCGTACTCTTCGCTCTCGCCCTCGTAGGAGCGCACCCGGGCGCGACCGGCGCAAGGCCCATTGGACGCTGGTGCCGGTCGCGCCCGGTCGCGCCCGGGTGCGCTCCTACATGTGTAGTATGCCAGTGCACAGAGGTATCAATACTTCGGACGGGAGGCGGATCATGAAAACGGTTGTTTGCGGCATCATCGCGGCATTGGTGCTTGGCGCGGGCGTGGCCGTCGGCGGCTGGTTCATCGGCAACGGCTTCTATGCCGCGCGCTATGGCAACCGCTTCGTCAGCGTCAAAGGCCTGGCCGAGCGCAACGTGAAGGCCGACCTGGCGATCTGGCCGGTGCGTTTCGTCGCCAGCGGCAACCAGCTCGACCAGGTGCAGGCCACCATCAGGAAAGAGG
>CAZMMO010000309.1:0-2988 GCA_964567365.1 uncultured Rhodanobacteraceae bacterium
AAAGCCTGCCCATGGACGCCTATCCCGACCTCTCGCCGCCGATGGTCGACATCGTCACGCAGTGGCCGGGACATGCCGCCGAGGAAGTCGAGCGCCTGATCACGGTCCCGGTCGAGCGCGGCATGAGCGGCCTGCCGAAGATGGTCGTCAAGCGCTCGGTGTCGCTGTACGGCCTGTCCGACGTCACGCTGACGTTCGCCGACGGCGTCGATCCGTACTTCGCGCGCCAGCGCGTGTTCAACCGCCTGGGCGACCTGGACCTTCCCGACGGCGTCAGCCCGTCGATCTCGCCGATGTCGGCGCCCTCGGGCCTGATCTACCGCTACGTGCTGCAAAGCCCCGACCGCAGTCCGATGGAGCTGAAGACGCTCAACGACTGGTTCATCGCGCCGCGCTACCGCGCCGTCGAGGGCGTGGCCGACGACTCGGTGTTCGGCGGCGGCACCATGCAATACCAGGTGGAGCTGGACCCGGCCCGGATCGCCGCCATCGGCCTGACCGTGCCGCAGGTGGAAGACGCGCTGGCGGCCAACAACGCCAACGCCGGCGGCGGCTTCTATTCGCAGGGCGGACAGTTCTACTACGTGCGCGGCCTGGGTCGGCTGCGCACGCTCAAGGACATCGGCAACGTGGTGCTGACCGTGCACGACGGCACGCCGGTCAAGGTCAAGGACGTCGGCAAGGTCCGCATCGGCATCGCGCCGCGCCTGGGCGAGTTCGGCTACGACAAGGTCAATGATGCCGTGGAAGGCGTCATCATGATGCGCAAGGGCGAGAAGACGCAGGAAGTGCTCCAGCGCGTCGAAGCGCAGACCCATGCGCTCAACCACGGCATCCTGCCCGCCGATGTGCATATTCATCCGTACTACGACCTCAGTCATCTGATCGATCTGACCACCAACGTGGTGCGCCAGAACCTGGTACGCGGCACCGTGCTGGTCATCGTGGTGCTGGTGTTTTTCCTCTACGACATCCGCTCCGGACTGATTGTCGCCGTCACCATCCCGCTGGCGCTGCTGTTCGCCTTCGTGTGCCTGGACCTGCAGGGGGCCTCGGCGAACCTGCTGTCCATCGGCGCGGTGGACTTCGGTATCCTGGTCGACGGCGCCATCTTCATGGTGGAAAACATCTTCCGGCGCATGGCGCTGCACCGCGAACGCGGCGAGGCGCTGCATGTGAAGCAGATCGTGCTGGAGGCGGCCGCCGAGGTCGACCGCCCGCTGTTCTACGCCGTGGCCGTCATCGTCGCCAGCTTCGCGCCGATCTACGTCCTGACCGGTCCGTCGGGCACGCTGTTCAAGCCCATGGCCGACACCATGATCTTCGCCCTGATCGGCTCGCTGCTGGTCACGCTGACCCTGCTGCCGGTGCTGTGCTCGTGGTTCATGCGCAAGGGCGTGCGCGAGCGGCGCAACCGCCTTTTCGAGGCCACCAAGGACTTCTACACGCGCACGCTGGACGGATGCATGGCGCATCCGTGGTGGACGTTGGCCGTGCCGGCCGCGCTGCTGGCCGCCTCGTTGTTCCTGGTGCCGCGCATCGGCGCCGAGTTCATGCCGCACCTGGACGAAGGCTCGCTGTGGGTGCGCGCGACCATGCCCTACACCATCTCGTTCCAGAAGGCGGCGCAGATCAGCCCGCAGATCCGCAAGGTCCTGCATTCGTTCCCGCAGGTCACCACGGTGACCTCGGAACTGGGCCGGCCCGACGACGGCACCGATGCCACCGGCTTTTTCAACGACGAGTTTTTCGTCGGCCTGAAACCCTACGACGAATGGCACGGCAAGTACCGCACCAAGGCCGAGCTGATCCGGGCCATGAACGCCAAGCTGCAGGCCTTCCCCGGCATCAGCTTCAACTACACCCAGCCGGCCGAGGATGCGGTGGACGAGGCCGAGACGGGCCTCAAGAGCGCGCTGGCGGTCAAGGTGTTCGGCACCGACCTGAAGGTGCTCGAGGCCAAGGGCAAGGCCATCAAGCAGGTGTTGGGCCAGGTGCCGGGCATCACCGACGTCACCCTGGTGCACGAGTTGGGCCAGCCCAGCCTGAGCATCAAGATCGACCGCGACAAGATCGCACGCTACGGCCTCAACGTGGCCGACGTCAACGCGCTGATCCAGTCGGCCGTCGGCGGTGCCGTGGCCACGCAGGTGGAGCAGGGCGAGCGCGAATTCGACCTGGTGGTGCGCCTGGCCAAGCGTTATCGCGACAATCCGCAGGCCATCGGCAACATCCCGGTGGCCACGCCCGACGGCCGCCAGATCCCGCTCCGGGACCTGGCCACGATCCAGGTCACCAACGGCGCCTCGTTCATCTACCGCGAAGACGGCTCGCGCTACATCGGCGTGCAGTTCTCCGTGGCCGGGCGCGACCTGGCCGGCGCCGTCGACGACGCCATCGCCCAGGTCCGGGCCAAGGTGAAACTGCCGCAGGGCTACCATGCCGACTGGGGCGGCGAATACAAGGAATACACGGCCTCGCGCGCGCAGCTGAACACCATCCTGCCGATCACGGTGGCGGTGATCTTCCTGCTGCTGTTCGTGCTCTACAGCAACTTCAAGTTTCCGCTCATCACCATCCTGGGTGTGGTGCTGTCGGCGCCGGTCGGCGGCATCGTCGCGCTGTGGCTGACCGGCACGCCGTTCTCGGTGTCCTCGGCGGTGGGCTTCCTGGTGCTGTTCGGCGTGTCGGTGCTTACCGGCGTGGTCTACATCTCCTACGTCAACGAACTGCGCCGCAATGGCATGCCGATGGAGGAAGCCGCGCGCGTGGGCGCCATCGAACGCCTGCGCCCGATCATGATGACCGCCCTGGTAGCCGCCTTCGGCCTGCTCCCGGCCGCCATGGCCCACGGCGTCGGCACCGACTCGCAGCGCCCCTTCGCCATCGTCATCGTCGCCGGCATGATCACCCGCCTGGTCATCAGCGTGTACGTGATGCCGGTGCTGTACGCCAAGGTGGCGCGGGCGGGGGATCAGCTGAAAGTGT
>CAZMMO010000310.1:0-2982 GCA_964567365.1 uncultured Rhodanobacteraceae bacterium
CCGTCGACCTTGCCGGCCAGGGTCGCCTTGGCCAGGCCGGCGCCGATGGAAGCGGCCACGTCCTGCACGGACACGGGGTGGTCGAAGGGCTTCTTGCTGCCGTCGGGAAGCGTGATTTCAATCATGGGATGCGTGTTTCTTGGAAACCCGCCGGGGCAGGCGGTTGATCGTTGCGGTCACGGAAGAAAGCCGGGAATACCGCGCATAAAAAAAGGACGCCGAGCGTCCCGTGGGCGGTTCAGCGCAGTCGGTTCAGGATGAAAAGCTCGTAGTTGGCATGTCGCACACTCGGCCGGCAGTCGCCTGCGGGCCACCTCTGGTCCATCGGCGGTTCCTGCTCTGGAAAGTAGCGCCCGGACCGGTGGCTGTCAATGGAGCCGGGGCGTTGCGGCCACGGAAGCTCCCTGCCCTCCCCGGGAGTCGAGTCACCGCCCTCGTCCCTCGCCCCTCAAAAATAGAAGCCGAAATTGATGTTGAGCCGATGCTCGACCTTGCCGTCGCCAGCCATCGATCCGCCGATAAAGGGCTGGTTGCGGGCGGTGACGAAGTCGAAGTAGGTGTACAAGTCGCCCGCCGATACGCCGATGCCCAGCACATTCATGAAGGTACTGGGCAGCATGCCGGACTTGTGGGTCACCAGCGAATAGTCGTTGTAGAAATCCAGTCCGGCGATCGGGCCCCAGGCCAACGGCAAATGGTAGCGGGCGTTGAGGGTGTAGCTGTCGGCCCTGGCGGCGATGGTGTCGTAGAAGGCGTAGGCGCCCACGGCCAGGCGCGTGGCGCCGCTGTCGGTGTCGTAGTCGTAATGCGATGCCTGGGCCTGGAAGTTCCAGCGCTTCCAGTTGACGTTGGTGTGCAGCGCATACGCCTTGTAATGCCCGATGCGCGAGGTGGCGTCGTCCAGCCCGCCGTACAGGGCCGAGGCGCCCACCTCCCAGTGGAGCGCGTCCGACGGTGCGAAGGTGTAGGCGATACGCGCCGCCGCGGTGTCGACGGCGCCGGCCGGATGGTCCGGTTCGGCATAGATGCCCTCGCCCGGCGCGCGCACGCCGAGGATGTTGTAGGAATAACTGTCGATGCGGCTGCCGCCGCCGTCCACGCCGCCGGTGCTGTCGTTCTTGAAGAACGCCAGTTGCACGTTCCATCGCTTGCCGGCATGCACGTATTCGGCCCCCATGGCCTGGGTGTCCTCCAGTCCGATGTAGTAGTTGGAGCTGAAGAAATAGTTGTGCGAGTTGTAGGGCTGGTTGCCGAACGGGATGCGTGTCAGTCCGATCTGCAACTGGTTTTCGTCATCGAAGTCGTAGCCCACCCAGGCATGCTGGATGGCACTCATGTACTGGAACCAGCGCCACTGCGCGTCGAGGATGATGCCGTGCACCTTGCCGTGCAGGTCGAGGCGGAAGATGTCGAAATCCTGGTCGCCGACGCGGCGCACATTGTTCTTGTTGTAATCCTCATGGCTGTACTGGAAGCGCATGGCGCCGCCCAGGGTGATGCCGGTGTCCCTGGTGTGCGAGGTGGACGTGTCGGCCTCGGCCACTTCCCGCTTGCCTGCATCCGTCGCAGCCTGACCATCCCCGGCGGGCTCGGCGGCGGCCTTGCCGGTTTCTTCCGACGCCGCGGCGGACGCTTGCGCCTGCCGCTGCTTTTTCAAGGTATTCAACTCGGCCTGCAGGGCGTCGATCTGCGCCTGCATGGCCTGGATTTTCTGGTCGACGGTCTGGTCGGTATTTGCCGTCTGGGCACGTACGGGGCCCGAAATGGCCAAGGCGGTGCCTGCCGACGCCATCATGATGGCGAACGTGAGTGGTTTGAGTGTCATTCATGGTTCCTTGTGGGTGCAGCACGCATCCGGGGCATGCAGGAGCCTGGCCTCGACGCTGGTCCAGGCACGACGATCGCCTGCAGGGCAGGTTCCTCCTGCGGAAAGATCGGGCTGGGCCGGTTACTTGCCGAGCCAGGCCGAGACCTGGCCGGGGTGGTTGTCCACCCACTTTCTGGCATCGGCCTTCGGATCGGCACCGTCCTTGCGGTCGGCGGCCATCACCTTGCCCATGTCGTCGGCGGTCCAGTGGAAGGCGTCGAGGATGGCGTAGGCCTTCGGCATGTCCTGCTTGAGGCCCTTGCGCACCAGGGTGTCGATGTCTTCCGGCTTGCCGTAGACGCCCTTGGGGTCCTCCAGGTACTTCAGCTTCCAGCGCGCCCACATCCAGTGCGGTGTCCAGCCGGTGACCACGATCGGCTTGTGCTGGCGAATGGCATTGCCCAACGCCGCGGTCATGGTGGCACCGCTGCCGACAATGAGCTTCTCCGGCAAGCCGTAGACCTCGAGGGCCTTCTGCGTGACGCTCATTTCGCCGGCGCCCGGATCGATGCCGACAATGCGGTTGCCGAAGCGCTTGGCCACGTCCGGCTTGGCCAGATCGGCGATGGAGCCGATCTTGGCGTACTCGGGCACGACCAGGCCGATCTTGGTGCCCTCCATGTTCGGACCCAGGTTGACCAGGCGGTCCTTGGTCTTGGCGTAATAGGCCTTGTGCGTCGTCGGCAACCAGGCGCAGACCATGGCGTCCACGTCGCCGTTGGCCAGGCCCTCATAGAGCATCGCGCCAGTGACCGACACGGTCTCGACCTGGTAACCCGCCTTTTCCAGCACCGCCGAAACGACGTTGGTGGAAGCCAGACAACTGGCCCATTCCACATAGGCCAGCTTGATGGTACCTCCCGTACTCGCGCCGGCTGCGGCCGGCGCACCCGACGTGCCCGTGCCGGCCGGCGTACCGCCGCCCTCCCCGCCGGACGAGCAGCCCGCCAACGCAAGTGCCGAGGCGGCAAGACAGGTGGCGAACAGCTTGAAAGCCATGCGAGTTTTCATGGGACTTCTCCCTGGTGGTCAATGACGGGAAAGCGCTCAATCGCGCTCATGCTTGCGCCGGCCGATGCGCTGGGTCATGCGGTCCAGGATCATGGCCAGGATCA
>CAZMMO010000311.1:0-2974 GCA_964567365.1 uncultured Rhodanobacteraceae bacterium
CTGGAACCGCAGGCGCTGCGGTCGAGCACGTACGGGTTGCGCGTCAGCCCGCCGCGTCCGCTCCAGCCGCTGGAGGCGAGCGAGGAACGGAAATTGGCCCATTCGCTGAGATTGGTCTTGCCGAGGATGACCGCCCCGGCCTCGCGCAGCCGGGCGGCCACCGTGGCGTCGCGCGGCGCCGGGGCGCCGGTCATGGCCAGCGATCCGGCCGTGGTGAGCATGCGGTCGCCGGTGTCGATGTTGTCCTTGAGCAGGACGGGGATGCCCAGCAGCGGCTCGTGCGTCTTGCCGGCGGCGCGCGCGGCGTCGGCCTGGCGCGCGATCTCCAGCGCATCGGGATTGACCTCGATGACCGAGTTGACCGTGGGTCCGGCCTGGTCGAGCGTGACGATGCGGCGCAGGAAATCGCGGGTCAGTTCGAGTGAGCTGAGGTTGCCGTCGTGCATGTCCTGCTCGAGCGTGGTGACCGGGGCATACCAGGGCGTGGCGCCGCTCGCGGCCGCCGCAGGCGTGCTGGCGTCCCGCGCGGTGGCGCACGATGCGACGGAAATTCCGAGGATGGCAACAAGCAGGGGAAGGATCGGGCGCGGGTACATGGATTCTCCTTGTTGCGGCGACGTGTCGCGCATGCGCGGTCATGGTACTCGGGTGCGCGGCGCTACACTATGGAGGCGAAGCTCTGGTCCAATCGGAGCTTTCCTACGCGGGCCGTGCGCGACACGGTCCATCGTGCTGGCAGCGGAGGTGGTCGATGGCAATGGCGGGCAGGCGGACATGGTTGGCTGCCATGGGAGCGTCGGTGCTGGTCTTGATGCTGGTGTCCGCGACCGCCCCGGCCGGCGTTCCCGATACCCTGCAGCAACGCGTTGCCGCCTGTACCAGTTGCCACGGCAAGCAGGGCCAGGGCGGCGACAACGGCTTCAACCCGCGTCTTGCCGGCAAGCCGGCCTTGTATCTGTACCACCAGTTGCTCAACTTCCGCGAGGGGCGGCGTCACTATCCGATGATGCAGCACATGGTGAAGGGACTTCCCGATGCCTACCTGCACGAGATCGCCGACTACTTCGCCACCCTGGATACGCCCTGGCCGGCGCCGGCGGCCTCGCACTATCCGGCATCGGTGCTGCATCAGGGCAGGGCGCTGGCCGAGCATGGCGATCCGGCGCGCAAGATACCGGCCTGTTCGGATTGCCACGGCAAGCGCCTGATGGGTCTGGAACCGGCCATACCACCGTTGCTCGGTCTGCCGCGGGATTACATCAGCAACCAGTTGGGCGCGTGGCGCACCGGTACCCGCCATGCCATGGCACCGGACTGCATGGCCAAGGTGGCCAAACGTCTCACCCCGCAGGAGGTCGCCGCGGTGGCCGAGTGGCTGTCTTCGCAGGCGGCGCCCGCGGACACCCGCCCGGCCCCGGCCGGGTCGCTGAAGCTGCCGTGGAAGTGTGGAGGCGTGGAGGAGTGAGCACGATGCACCGGTTGCGCCCGCGGTACGGCATGATGGCCTGGATCTTCCTGCTGGCCGTCGGTCTGGGGCTGCCCGCGATCGCGGCCGCCGGGACGGCGCAGGCGGCGGATCCGGCCGGGGGCGCGCACGACCGGGCCGGGCAGGTGGCACGCGGCGCGTATCTGGCGCGTGCCGGCGACTGCGTTTCCTGCCACACGGCCACCGGCGGCCAGCCGCTGGCCGGCGGGCGGGCCATTCCCACGCCCTTCGGCACGATCTACAGCCCCAACCTCACCCCGGACGAGGCCACCGGCCTCGGCAACTGGAGCGAGGAAGATTTCTGGAAGGCCATGCACGACGGCATCGACGCGGATGGCCATTACCTGTACCCGGCCTTTCCGTTTCCTTCCTTCACCCGCCTGACGCGCCGGGACGTGGATGCCATCTACGCGTGGCTGCGCACCGTCAAGCCGGTACACAGCCCGGACCGGCCGAACGACCTGTCGTTCCCCTACAGCATGCGCCCGTTGATGGCGCTGTGGCGCGCGCTCTATTTCGATGCCGGCACCTACCGGCCCGTACCCGGAAAGTCCGCCCAGTGGAACCGTGGCGCCTACCTGGTCAAGGGCCTGGGACATTGCGCCGAGTGCCACAGCCCGCGCAACTGGCTGGGCGCGACCGACAGCGGCAAGGAGCTTGCCGGCGGCATGATTCCCCGGCAGCTCTGGTACGCGCCGGATCTCGGCACGGCCGAAGGCAACGGCCTGGCCGACTGGAGCAAGCAGGACATCGTCGACTTCCTGCATACCGGGCGCTCGTCCAAGGGCATCGCCTACGGTCCCATGGCCGAGGTGGTGCATGCCAGCCTGCAGCACCTTGACCGGGCGGATGTGGAAGCCATCGCCACGTATCTTTTGGACCGTCCGTCCAAGGCCACACCGCGCGATCGCGGCGGATTCCTTCCGCCGCCGGTGCGCCGCCGGCGCAATGCGCACCTCAATCACGTGATGGTGCAGGGCCATGCGATCTACCGCAAGCATTGCGCCGCCTGCCACGGCAAGGACGGCAAGGGACAGTTGAACGTCTATCCACCCCTGGCCGGCAACAGCTCGATCCTGGCCGCCGATCCGATCAACGCCATCCGCAAGGTGTTGCTGGGCGGCTTTGCACCGGCCACAAAGTCTTTCCCGCGTCCGTACTCCATGCCGCCGTTCATCGAGAAGTTGAACGACCACGAGGTGGCCCTGGTGGTGACCTACATACGCCACGCCTGGCGCAACCGGCCCGACACCGATGCGCCCTATGCCACGGTCTCGGACGATACCGTGGCCGGATACCGGACGGCCTTCTCGCACTAGGGAAGCCTCGATTGCTTCATGCGTGGAGTCTTCTTCGTACCTCAGGGCACGCAAAGTCTGAGGCATACGCCCTTCGATACCTCAGGGCGAACGGTTCTTGCGGGTATTGCGGGTGAGGCACTTGCCTCGGCACCCACCGTTCGTGGTGAGGTATCGAACCATGAACGCC
>CAZMMO010000312.1:0-2948 GCA_964567365.1 uncultured Rhodanobacteraceae bacterium
TCGTCCAGGCATTCCAGGTGGTCGGCGGACAGGCCGCCGAATTCGGCCACCAGCGCGGCGCCGTGCTGGTTGGACAGTTGTTCGGCATGCAGCTTGACCGGAAGGTCCAGTTGCCGTGCGACTTCGAACAGGCGTCGGGTCTCGGCATGGCGGAAGCCGATGCTTTCGCAGAAGCCGTCCACCGCGTCGACCAGTCCCTCGGCGGCCAGGTCGGGAAGCATGGTATTGCAGACCAGGTCGACATAGGCGGTGCGGTTGCCGGCGTACTCCGGCGGCAGGGCGTGCAGGCCGAGGAAGCTGGTGCGCACGGTCACGCCCAGCTCGCGGCCGATACGTCGGGCCACGCGCAGCATGCGGCGCTCGGCATCCGGCTCCAGGCCGTATCCCGACTTGATCTCCAGCGTGGTCGCGCCGTCGCGGAGCAGGGCGCGGGCGCGTGGCAGGGATTGCGCGAACAGCTCGTCTTCCGAGGCCGCGCGGGTCGCCTCGACGGTGGACACGATGCCGCCGCCGGCGCGCGCGATGGCTTCGTAGTCGGCCCCTTGCAGGCGCATCTCGAACTCGCCGGCGCGATCGCCGCCGAACACCAAGTGGGTATGGCAGTCGACGAGTCCCGGGGTGACCAGGGCGCCGTCCAGGGCATGGACCTCGCGGGCCATGGCCGCGGGATCGTCCAGTTCCGCGTTGTCGCCGATCCAGAGGATGCGGCCGTCCTTGCAGGCCAGCGCGGCCTGCCGGCGCAAGCCGTAGCCTTCGTTGCCGGCCAGCGTGACCAGGGTGGCGTCGGTCAGGAGCAGGTCCCAGTTTGGCGTGTTCATGGAGTGGCTCCGTGGTTTGCGCGATGTTGCCACAACTGGACCCTGTCGCAGGGCGGGCATTGCCTGTGGGGGATGATGGGAATGGGGAATGGGGAATGGGGAATGGGGAATGGCAAAAGCAAAAGCAAAAGCATGGAAGCTTTTGTCCGCCCTGCTCGGGAGTCAACCGTTGCGTGTTTCCGGGCGCGGTACCCAGCGTGTTTCGTACAGGTCGTAGCGGCGGTCCTTGAGGTTCTGCACCGTACCCGAATTGCGTGCGGTGGCCAGGCTTTCCATGCGCAGGTCGGCAAACAGTACGGTTTCGATGTTGGGCGTGGAATCGGCGGCGATGCCGTCGCGCGCGAAGGGGAAATCGCAGGGCGTGAGGATGCAGCTCTGCCCGTACTGGATGTCGAAGTTGTTGACCCGGGGCAGGTTGCCCACGTTGCCGGACATGATCACATAGCACTGGTTTTCGATGGCGCGCGCCTGGGCGCAGTAGCGCACGCGCAGGTAGCCTTCGCGCACGTCGGTGCAAAACGGCACGAACAGCATCAGCGCGCCCTGGTCGGTCAGATGGCGTGCCACTTCGGGAAATTCGGCGTCGTAGCAGATCATGACCCCGATCGGTCCGCAATCGGTGGGGATCACCGCCGCGTTCTCGCCGCCGGTGATGTTCCATACGTTGCGCTCGCTGGGCGTGGGGTGCAGTTTTTCGCGCTCGTGGATGGAGCCGTCGCGCAGGCACACGTAGCACACGTTGTGGATGTCGCCGTTGGGCTGCTCGGTCGGGTGCGAGCCGGCGATGATGTTGATGTTGTAGTCCACCGCCAGGCGCGAGAACAGCTTTTTCACCTGCGGCGTGTATTCGCTGAGCTTGCGGATGGTGTCGAACGGTGACAGTTCGTAGTCCTCGGTGGACAGCAGCTGCAGCGTGATCAGTTCCGGAAAGGCGACGAAGTCGGCGTTGTAGTCGGCGGCGATGTCGGTGAAGTATTCGACCTGGCCGGCGAAGTCCTCGAACGAGGCGATCGGGCGCTGCTGGTACTGCACCGAGGCCACGCGCACGCTGTCGGGCAGGCGCTGCTGCGACACCACCGGCGGCATGTCCGGCTGCTGCATCAGGCGCGGGTTGCGCCATGTCAGGTGCACGGCATAGCCCAGCGAGTCGTGGTCGGTCGGATCGTAGCCGGGCAACAGGCCGATGACCTCGAAATCGTTGGAAAGCTGGAAGCTCAGCGTGGCGTCGCGGCGCTTGCCCTCGACCACGGCCTGCACGTATTCGCGCGCGCTGCCGTAGCGGCGGATGTTGCGGGCCAGGCCGGGGATGCGGCCACCGAACACGATGCCGCGCAATTTGAGATCGATGCACAGTTGTTTGCGCGCACGATACAGGCGCTGGCCGATGCGGCGTCCGCGAAAATCCGGATGTACCACCACTTCCATGCCGTACAGCCAGGTGCCGTCGTTCTTGTGCCGTGAGGCCAGGCCGCCGCGGGTGATCTGGGCCCAGGTATGGGGCGCCAGGGCGCTGGTCTCGTCGATGCGGAAGGTGGCGCAGTAGCCGACGATCCGACCCTGGTACTCGACCACGAACTGGCCTTCGGGGAAATGGATCTGCTGCGAGCGCAGCATTTCGGCCGAATAGCCGAATTCGGGCGGATAGATGCGCCCGGTCAGTTCCAGCAGCTGCGGGATGTCGTCGGGGCGGGCCTGGCGTACGTGCAGCTTGGGGGTTTGTTCTCCATTTCTGGCGGGCATGGCATGGATCCCGTGGCGAGTTGCTTCCAGTGTGCCAGAGACCGGCCAAACCCACGCACTCCCCCTTGGACGCGCGTTCTCCATCGTTGTTGTTGTAGGAGCGCACCCGGGCGCGACCGGCATCAGCGCTCAACGAGCCTTGCGCCGTGCAATCATTTGCGCGGCGTCTCCAAGCGCTCGGCGGCGTGACTGGCATCAGCGTTCAACGAGTTTTGCGCCGGTCGCGCCCGGGTGCGCTCCTACAAAGAGGGGTTTGGTTGCGTGGGGCGGGTTACACTGGCGCGATGCGCAGTACCGATCATCCATTTGCCTTGCCCGGCATGACCAATCTGCACTCGCACGCCTTCCAGCGTGCCATGGCCGGGCTGGCCGAGCGTCGCGGGCCGGGTG
>CAZMMO010000313.1:0-2942 GCA_964567365.1 uncultured Rhodanobacteraceae bacterium
TACTCGGCGTCCAAGGCGGCTTCCGACCACTTGGTGCGCGCCTTCCACCACACCTACGGGCTGCCGGTGCTGACCACCAACTGCTCCAACAACTACGGCCCGCGCCAGTTTCCCGAAAAGCTGATCCCGCTGGTCCTGCACAAGGCGCTGGCCGGCGAGGCGCTGCCGGTCTACGGCGACGGCAAGAACATCCGCGACTGGCTGTACGTGGGCGACCACTGCAGCGCCATCCGCCGCGTGCTCGAGGCCGGCCGCGTCGGCGAGACCTACAACGTCGGCGGCAATGCCGAACGCGAAAACCTGACCGTGGTGAAAACCCTGTGCGCGCTGCTGGACCAGCGCCGGCCGCTGGCCGGTGGCCAGCCGCGCGAATCGCTGATCACCTTCGTCGCCGACCGCCCCGGCCACGACCGTCGCTACGCCATCGACGCCTCCAAGCTCCAGCGCGAACTGGGCTGGGCGCCCGCCGAGAGCTTCGATTCAGGCATGGCGCGTACCGTGGACTGGTATCTTGAGCACCAGGACTGGGTCGGCCGCGTGCTCGACGGCAGCTACCGTCTCGAGCGCCTCGGCACATGAATCGCGAAAACGTCTTGTTTTGTAGGAGCGCACCTGGGCGCGACAGGTTCGAGGCCCATGGAGCGTTGATGCTGTCGCGCCCGGGTGCGCTCCTACACAGGGGAAACCAGACCAGCAAACGCGGAGACCTGACCAACAAGGAATCCACATGAGCACCACCAAGGGCATCATCCTCGCCGGCGGTTCCGGCACGCGGCTGTATCCGCTGACCCAGGCCGTCAGCAAGCAACTGCTGCCGGTGTACGACAAGCCGATGATCTACTACCCGCTGGCTACCCTGATGCTGGCCGGTATCCGCGAGATCCTGGTCATCAACACGCCGCACGAACAGGCCCTGTTCCAGCGCCTGCTGGGCGACGGCTCGCAATGGGGCATCGAGATCCGCTACGCCGTGCAGCCCGAACCCGAGGGCCTGGCGCAGGCTTTTCTCATCGGTCGCGACTTCGTCGCCGGGCAGCCCTCGTGCCTGGTGCTGGGCGACAACCTGTTCCACGGCCACGGCCTGACCGAACTGCTCGGCCGCGCCGCCGCACGCGAGCATGGCGCCACGGTGTTCGGCTACTACGTCAACGATCCCGAGCGCTACGGCGTGGCCGAATTCGACGCCGAAGGCCGCGTCATCGGCCTGGAGGAAAAACCCGCCCAGCCCAAGTCCAACTATGCCGTCACCGGCCTGTATTTCTACGACGGACGCGCCTGCGACTTCGCCGCCGAATTGAAGCCCTCGGCCCGCGGCGAACTGGAAATCACCGACCTCAACCGCCGCTACCTGGACGACGCCTCGCTGATGCTCGAGCCGCTGGGCCGCGGCTACGCCTGGCTGGACACCGGCACCCACGACTCCATGGTCGACGCCTCCAACTTCATCGCCACCGTCGAGAACCGGCAGGGGCTGAAGGTGTGCTGCCCCGAGGAAATCGCCTACGTACGCGGCTGGATCGACGCCGAGCGCCTGCTGCGGCTGGCCGAACCGCTGGCCAAGACCGGCTATGGACGCTATCTGCAGCGGCTGGTACGCGAGGGAAGCGCCCCATGAAGCGCATCGACACCACCCTGCCCGGCGTATGCGTGCTCGAACCGCGCGTGTTCGGCGACGAGCGCGGCTACTTCTACGAAAGCTACAACCAGGCGCGCTTCGCCGACGCCGGCATCGACGTGCGCTTCGTGCAGTCGAACGTGTCCCGCTCGGTCGCCGGCGTGCTGCGCGGCCTGCATTACCAGTGGCCCAACCCGCAAGGCAAGCTGGTCAGCGTGCTCGCGGGCGAGGTCTACGACGTGGCCGTGGACATCCGCCGCGGCTCGCCCACCTTCGGGCGCTGGACCGCGGCTATGCTCACCGCCGACAACCACCGCCACTTCTGGATCCCCGAAGGCTTCGCGCACGGTTTCTGCGTGGTCTCGGACAGCGCCGTGTTCACCTACCAGTGCACCGCGCTCTACGATCCCGCCGCCGATGCCGGCATCCGCTGGAACGACGGCGACATCGGCGTGGACTGGCCCGTCAGCGCACCGCAGCTGTCGGACAAGGACGGCAAGGCTCCGTTCCTGGCCGACATCGCACCCGAGCGCCTGCCCGACTACACGCCATGAAACTGCTCCTCACCGGTGCCAACGGCCAGGTCGGCCGCGAACTGCGGCGCAGCCTGTCGCCGCTGGGCGAAATCGTCGCCGGCAGCCGCGACGGCCGCCTGCACGACGGCGGCCACGGCGAGGCCATCGATCTTGCCGCACCGGCCGCCCTTGTCGCCGCGCTCGAGCGCGTGCGGCCGGACGTCATCGTCAATGCCGCCGCCTGGACCGCCGTCGACCGTGCCGAGGACGAACCCGGCCCGGCCCACGCTGTCAATGCCCAGGCCGTGGCCACCCTGGCACGCTGGGCAAGCGCGCACGCCGTGCCGGTGGTGCACTACTCCACCGACTACGTATTCAACGGCAAGTCCGACCGGGCCTGGCGCGAGGACGACGCGACCGCGCCGCTGGGCGCGTACGGCGCCAGCAAGCTGGCCGGCGAAGAGGAACTGCTCGCCAGCGGCGCGCCCTGCCTGCTGTTCCGCACCGCCTGGGTGTATGCCGCGCACGGGCACAATTTTCTGCGCACCATGCTGCGTCTGGGTGCCGAGCGCGACACCCTGCAGGTGGTGGACGACCAGCACGGCACGCCCACGCCAGCGGCCCTGATCGCCGACGTCACCGCCACCTGCCTGCGCCAGTGGCTGGCCGCCGACGCCGGCCGGCGCGAGGAGTTGTCCGGCATCTACCATCTGGTCGCCGATGGCGACACGACCTGGTACGGCTTTGCCTGCGCCATCATGCGCAAGGCCGTCGCCGCCGGCCTGTTGCCGCGCGCCCCCGACATCACGCCC
>CAZMMO010000314.1:0-2921 GCA_964567365.1 uncultured Rhodanobacteraceae bacterium
GCACGCCCAGCAACTGGATATCGAAGACCAGTGCCTCGTTCGGGCCGATGCGCGGCAACTGGCCGCGTTCGCCATACGCCTGGGAGGGCGGGATGAACACCTTCCAGTGTGCCCCGACGTGCATGTGCGGCAACACCTCGCGCCATCCCGGCAGCATCTTCGCCACCGGATAGGTGACCGGCTTGCCATGCGCCTGCGAGCTGTCGAACTCCATGCCGTTGGTGAGCAGACCGCGATAATTGATGACCACGCTGCTGTCCTGCGTGGGCGTGCTGCCCTGGCCCTTGCGCAGGATCTGGTACTGCACTCCGGACGGCAGCGTCACTACTCCGGGGCGCTGGCCGTTCTTGCGCATGAACTGGGCGCTCTTGCGTGCATTCACGCTCGCCAGCCGCCGGAATTCGGCCAGGGCGCGGCGATGCATCTGCAGTCCGAGTTCCTCCAGTTGCTGGTGCATGATGTTCATGGGCACCGCCGGCGGCTGCCGCCCGTAGGCATCCCGGATCGCCCGCACCAGCGTGTCCAGGTCCACCTGCGGATGGCCGTCGGCGAATTCGCTGCCGAAGCGGTAGCCGATCGCATAGGAAACCTTGTGCCGGTCCAGGGTTGTCGTCGGTACCTGCCGTGCCGCGCCGGCCGTGCTGGACGCCGCCGCCGGCCGCCCGGCTCCCGAGGCCAGGGCGGGAGGAGCCGCCGGGCACAGGGCACACAACAGCAGAACGGTGACGACTTTCATGGCTGACACGACCTCGGGACCAGGGCCTGTTGACGGCGCCTTCCTCGTGAGAGACCGGGAGCCGGCAAAAGGTTCCCCGCTGCTACCATGATGGTCTGCCCCCAGGAACCACCCCATGGCCTACCGCAATCTCGAAATCACCAACCGTGGTGCCGTCCGTCACATCATCGTCAATCGCCCGGACAAGCTCAATGCGCTCGATCGCGCCACGCTCAACGAACTGACCATCGCTTTCACGCAGGCGGCGCAGGACGATGCCGTGCGCGTGGTCGTGCTGACCGGGGCCGGCGACAAGGCCTTCGTGGCCGGTGCCGACATTGCCGAAATGCACAACTACACGCCCACCCAGGCGCAGGCCTTCTCAGCCACCGGACAGCACCTGATGCTGGCCATCGAACGCCTGGGCAAACCCGTCATCGGCCGCATCCAGGGTTTCGCCCTCGGCGGCGGCATGGAACTGGCCATGGCGTGCCACCTGCGCATCGCCAGCGAAAAGGCCCGCTTCGGCCAGCCGGAAATCAACCTCGGCCTGATCCCCGGCTTCGGCGGCACCCAGCGCCTGACCCGCCTGGCCGGCCGCGGCGCCGCGCTGGAGCTGTGCCTGACCGGCACGCCGGTCAAGGCACAGCGGGCCGCCGAGCTGGGTATCGTCCATCGCGTGGTCGAGCACGACCAGTTGGACGCGGCCGTCGACGCCCTGGCCGACCAGTTGGCCGCCGCGGCGCCGCTGGCCCTGGCCGGCATCCTCGACGCCATCCTCGGCGGCAGCGAATGCAGCATCGACCAGGGTCTGGCCTACGAAACCCGCAATTTCGCCCTGGCCTTTTCCACCGAAGACATGCGCGAAGGCACCGCCGCCTTCCTGGAAAAGCGCAAGCCCGGGTTCCAGGGCCGCTGAGGCGACCGCCATGGCCATGACCCCGCAACGACCGCCCCGGACCCGGCCGGCGTGACGATGCGCTCCCGCTGCCTGCGCCTGCTGTTGCTCGCGGCCATCGCGCTGGTGGCCCGGGTACCCCTGGCCCACGCCGGTATTGCCGACGCCCCCGGCGCCGACCTGCAGGTGTTCCTGGTCACCTACGGCCCCGGCGCCATCTACTGGGAACGCTTCGGCCACGATGCCGTCGAGATCCGCGACCGGGCCAGCGGCGAAGCCGTCAATTTCAACTACGGCGTGTTCGACTTCAGCCAGAAGGACTTCCTGCTCCATTTCGCACGCGGCTACATGCGCTACAGCATGGATGCCGAGCGGACCGCCCCGGAGATCGCCTACTACATCCAGGCAGGCCGCTTCGTGCACCGCCAGCGCCTGGCGCTGACTCCGGACCAGGCCGCCGCCCTGCGCGACTACCTGCTGTGGAACCTGCGCCCGGAAAACCGCCAGTACGACTACGACTACTACACCCGCAACTGCGCCACGCGCGTACGCGACGCGCTCGACCGGGCCCTGGGCGGCATCCTTCGGGCGCAGTTGCAGGGGCCCACGGACGGCATCACCTACCGGCGCGAAACCGATCGCCTGATGGCCGCCCAGCCCTGGCTGATGCTGCTGCTGGACCTGGGCCTGAGCAGCTACGCCGACCAGCCGTTGAGCCGGTGGCAGGCCGGCTTCATTCCCATGCAACTGATGCGCGAGATGCGCAGTATCCGCGTACCCGACGGCCATGGCGGCACGCAACCGCTGGTCCGGCACGAGCAGGTGGTGGCCGCGGCACGCCTGCCCGCGCCGCCCGAACGTCCGCCCAACCTCATTCCGCCCCTGCTCATCGCGGGTCTGCTGCTGGGCGGTCTGCTGGCCGCGAGCGGCCACTGGCAGCGTACGCGGCGCCCGGCGCGCATGGCGTTCGTCGCGCTCGGCACCGCGTGGCTGCTGTTTGCCGGCATCGCCGGTATCGGCATGGCCGTGCTGTGGGCCTTCACCCAGCATCACTCGGCCTGGGCCAACGAGAACCTGCTGCTGTTCGACCCGCTCGCACTGTTGTTGCTGCCAGCCGTCTGGCGCGGGAGTGCGTCGCGTTTCGGCCGCTGTCTGGTGGTCGCGTTGGCCGCGGCTGCCGTATTTGCGCTGGTGGCCAAGCTCCTGCCCGGTTTCGACCAGCGCAACCTGCCCTGGATCGGCTTCGGCCTACCCCCGTGGCTGGCCCTGCTGTACGCACTCCGCCGCATCCCCACCCACGGCTTGTAG
>CAZMMO010000315.1:0-2916 GCA_964567365.1 uncultured Rhodanobacteraceae bacterium
AGGAAATCAGCGTCGGCATCGGCCGCTTCGGCCCCTTCGTCAAGCAGGGCAAGGTGTACGCCTCGCTGAAGGCCGACGACGACCCGTACACCATCGAGCTGCCGCGCGCACGCGAACTGATGCGCGAAAAACGGGAATTCCTCGCCAATCGCACCATCCGCGACTTCGGCGACGGCATTCAGGTGCTCAACGGCCGCTACGGCCCCTACATCACCGACGGCAACAAGAACGCGCGCGTGCCCAAGGACCGCGAACCCAAGTCGCTGACCCACGAGGAATGCAAGGAACTGATCGCCGCCGCACCCGAGCGCAAGCGCCGCGGCGCCGCGAAAAAGACGGCGACCAAGGCCGCGAAGAAAACCGCGCGGAAAACCGCGACCAAGAAAACCACCAGCAAGACGGCCAGGAAAACGGCCAAGAAGGCCACCAAAAAGACCGCCCGCAAAGCCACGAAGAAAACCGCCCGCAAGGCCACCGGCAAAACCGCCGACCGGACCGCCACGGACTGACCCGTGAACCTGCCCTCGACGGACAACCCCCGGATCGCCGTCATCGGCCTGGGTTACGTCGGCCTGCCGCTGGCCCTGGCCTTCGGCCGGCATTTCGACGTCACCGGTTTCGACATCCGTGCCGCGCGCATCGACGAGCTGCGCGCAGGCCGCGACCACACCCGCGAGGTGGAACCCGCCGACCTGGCCGCGGCGCCGCGTGTGCACTACAGCGCCGACCCCGAGGCGCTGCGCGCGTGCAACGTGTTCATCATCACCGTGCCCACGCCGATCGACGAGCACAAGCGGCCCGACTTCGGGCCGCTGATCGAAGCCAGCCGCAGCGTCGGCGGCGCGCTCGCGGCGGGCGACGTGGTGATCTACGAGTCCACGGTCTACCCCGGCGCCACCGAGGAAATCTGCGTGCCGGAACTGGAACGCGCCTCCGGCCTGCGCCTGGATGCCGATTTCTGCGTCGGCTACAGCCCCGAGCGCATCAACCCCGGCGACCGCACGCGGCGCCTGGCCGACATCCCCAAGATCACCTCCGGCTCCACCCCGCAGGCCGCCGATTTCGTCGACGCGCTGTACCGGCGCATCATCGCCGCCGGCACCCACCAGGCCTCCAGCATCCGCGTGGCCGAGGCGGCCAAGGTGATCGAAAACACCCAGCGCGACGCCAACATCGCCCTGGTCAACGAATTCGCGCTGATCTTCCACCGCCTGGGCATCGACACCACCGAGGTACTGGAAGCGGCCGGCACCAAGTGGAACTTCCTGCCCTTCCGGCCCGGGCTGGTGGGCGGCCACTGCATCGGCGTGGACCCGTACTACCTGATCCAGAAGGCCCAGTCGATGGGCTACTTTCCCGACATCCTGCTGGCCTGCCGGCGCATCAACGACGCCATGGGCCAGCACGTGGCCAGCGAGGTGGTCAAGCTGATGATCGCCCGCGGCCACGTCGTGCGCGACAGCCGCATCCTGGTGCTGGGCTTCACGTTCAAGGAAAACTGCCCGGACCTGCGCAACACGCGGGTCATCGACCTGGTCAAGGAACTGCGGGGCTTCGGCACCCGCGTGGACATCTTCGACCCCTGGGCCGACCCCGCCGCCGCCAAGGCCGAATACGGCGTGGACCTGCTGCCCGCCCCGCCCGCCAACGACACCTATGCCGCCGTCGTCGTCGCCGTCGCGCACGATGCGTTCAAGCCCGGCGGCGACGCCCCGGTCGACACCCTCGTGGACGCCGATACCGTGGTCTACGACATCAAGGGCATCGTGCCCCGCGCGCTGGTCGACGGCCGGCTCTGACCCCCACCCTCTTCCCCCGCCATCCCCCATCCGCATGCCCGAATCCCCGACATCCTCCACCCGTCCCCTGTGGCAACAACTGCTGCTGCGCCGCCTGAAGATCCTCGCGGTCCTGGCCTTCGTCATCCTCGTGCTCGGCGGCGGCTGTTACCTGCTGGCGCCGCAGTGGCTGATGCGCGCCGATACCTGGCGCCAGGCCCAGGCCGCGGGGCTGGACACGCAATCGGTACAGATAGGCAAGACCCGCTGGGTGTATTACGAGGCCGGCAAGGGACCGACCATCGTGCTGCTGCACGGCTACGGTGCCGACCGCAACGTCTGGCTCAAGGTGGCCAAGCCGCTGGCCAAGAACTTCCACCTGATCATCCCCGACCTGCCCGGCTGGGGCGACTCCACGCGCATCGCCGGGGCCGACTACGGCATCCCGGCCCAGGCCGGCCGCCTGGCCGCCTTCCTGCACACGCTCGGCATCCGCCACGAGATGCTGGTGGGCAATTCCATGGGCGGCGCCATTGCCGGCTACTACGCATCCGAACACCCGGACCGCGTGGGCTCCCTGGTGCTGATGGACAGCTTCGGCATCAGCTTCAAAGAGAACGCTTTCGCCAAGCAGGCCCTGGCCGGACACAACCCCTTCGTCTACGACGACCGCGCCGGTTTCGAGCGCATGGCCAAGCTGGTGTTCGACCACCCACCGGAACTGCCAGGCCGTTTCGTGGACGTGTTGGTGGACAAGAACAAGACCAACCGCAAGTTTCTGCAACGCGTATTCAACCGCCTGCGCCAGCCGGGCGAATACGACGCGCTGGACAGTCGCCTGGGCAAGCTGACCATGCCGGTATTGGGCCTGTGGTGCCATGACGACCGCATCATCGACCCGTCCGCGCTCGACACCCTGCGCAACGGCCTCACCGGCGCATCCAGCATCAGCGTCACCGTCATCAACGGTTGCGGCCACGTCCCGGAAATCGAAAAGCCCGAAGCCACCGCGCGCATCCTCAGCGGCTTCGCTCTGGCTCATTGATGTCGTACGGCGCGTGGTGGGGGTTTGGTGGGGGGGGGGGGGGGGGGGGGGGGGCGGACGCGGGGCGGGGAGCGTGGGGGGGGACGGGGCGCG
>CAZMMO010000316.1:0-2870 GCA_964567365.1 uncultured Rhodanobacteraceae bacterium
GCCCTGAAGCGGTTGCGGGCCGCCTCGCCATCCTGTTGTAGGATCGCACCCGGGCGCGACTGGCATCAGCGCTCAACGAGCCTTACGCCAGTCGCGCCCGGGTGCGCTCCTACAACAGGGGTTCCGGCAGGGGCTGCGAACGGTCCCGGTCGCCCGGGCATCGGCGGGTCGCCGGTTTTGTGGCCGTTGTCACGGGATACTGCATAATGCGGGCGTTTGCGGTGTGCCCGGATCGCGCCGCGCGCCCTTCGTTGACAGCTAAGGACCCAGATCGATGACCGATACGCTTGTCCCCGTGATTCTTTCCGGTGGTTCCGGCACGCGTTTGTGGCCGCTTTCGCGGGAAGGCCATCCCAAGCAGTTCCTGGCCCTCGCGGGCGAGCACTCCATGCTGCAGTCCACGTGGCTGCGCCTGGCCGGCATGGCGAATCTCGCGCCGCCGCTGGTGGTGACCAACGAGGCGCACCGTTTTCTGGTGGCCGAGCAGTTGCGCCAGGCCGGGTGCACCCCGCAGGCAATCGTGCTCGAACCGGCCGGACGCAATACCGCGCCGGCCATTGCCGTGGCGGCCCTGCAGGCGCGGGCCGACGGCGGTGACCCGCTGTTGCTAGTATTGCCCTCGGATCACGTGGTGGTCGATGTGCCGGCCTTCCAGCGTGCGGTGGGCGAGGCGCTGCCGGCCGCCGCCGAGGGCGCGCTGGTGACTTTCGGCATCGTGCCCACCGGCGCCGAGACCGGCTACGGCTACATCCGTCTGGGTGCCGGCTCGGGGGTGCGTGCGGTGCGTCGGTTCGTGGAAAAACCCGATGCGGACACGGCGCGCGCCTACCTGGACAGCGGGGACTACGTGTGGAACAGCGGCATGTTCCTGCTGCGCGCCTCGCGTTATCTGGACGAGCTGGAAAAGTATCGCCCCGACATGCTCACGGCCTGTCGCAAGGCATTCGCCGGGGCCAGCCGCGACGCGGATTTCCTGCGCCTGGACAAGCCGGCCTTCGAGGCCTGTCCGTCTGATTCCATCGATTACGCGGTGATGGAAAAGACCGACGCGGCGCGCGTGCTGCCGATCGACGTGGGCTGGAGCGACGTGGGTTCGTGGGCCGCGCTGTGGGACGTGGACGCGCACGATGCCGACGGCAATGTGCACCGCGGCGACGTGCTGGCGCTCGATTGCCGCGATACCTATGCCTGGAGCGAGCGCCGCCTGGTGGCCATGATCGGCCTGTCCGACACGGTCGTGGTCGATACCGATGACGCCGTGCTGGTGGCGCGCAAGGACCAGGTGCAGCGGGTCAAGCAGATCGTGGCCAGGCTCAAGGGTGAGGCGCGCGGCGAGGCCGTGTTGCATCGCAAGGTCTACCGGCCCTGGGGCGCCTACGACTCCATCGACCACGCCGAGCGCTTCCAGGTCAAACGCATCACCGTCAAGCCGGGCGGCCAGCTCAGCCTGCAGATGCACCATCATCGCGCGGAGCATTGGGTGGTGGTCAGCGGCACCGCGCGGGTGACGCGCGGCGAGGACGTGTTCCTGCTGGGCGAGAACGAATCCACGTTCATTCCCATGGGCACGAAGCACCGCCTGGAAAACCCCGGCAAGGTGCCGCTGGAGCTGATCGAGGTGCAGTCCGGCAGCTACCTGGGCGAGGACGACATCGTGCGCTTCGAAGACGTCTACGGCCGCGGTACCCCGAAAAGCGAGGGGTGAGAACAGAGGAGTGAGAGGTGAGAGAACGAAGTTTTTTCCCTTCCTCTCACTCCTCACTTCTCGCCCTACGGGGCTGACGTGCTCGAGGCCGGCGCGGGGATGGCGGGCGTGGGCACCGTGGGCAGGAACTTCGGGCGCCGACGTGCGTGCGTGGCCTGCTCGTAGGCGTAGGCGATGCCGATCAGGGTCGGTTCGCTCCACTTGCCGGCGAAGAACAGCATGCCGATCGGGAGCCCGTGCACGAAACCGGCCGGCACGGTGATGGAAGGGTATCCGGCCACGGCCGCCGGACCGTAGGCCGAGGTGCCTTCATGGTCGCCGTTGACAAGGTCGATGGTCCATGCCGGACCCTGCGCCGGAGCCAGCAGGGCATCCAGATGGTGGGCCTGCAGCGCGGCGTCGATACCCTCGGGGCCGGACAGTTTCTTCGCTTTTGCCAGCGCGTCGGTGTAGGCCTTGTCGGTCAGCGGACCCTTGGCTTCGGCCTTGACGAAAAGATTCTGTCCGAACCAGGGCATCTCCTCGGCGGCGTGGGCCTTGTCCCAGGCGATGAGGTCGGCCAGCGTGTGCACGGCCAGACCCTTGCGGGTGGCCAGATACGCATTGAGGTCGTGCTTGAATTCATACAGCAGCACGGTGAATTCGGCCTTGCCGTAGTCATGCAGGTGCGGCAGCTCGACCGGATCGACCACGGTGGCGCCATGCGCGCGCAGCACGGCGATGGTCTGGTCCAGAAGACGGACCACATCCGGGTTGTTGCCGGCCAGTGCGCGGACCACGCCGATGCGCTTGCCCTGCAGGGCATTGGCGTCGAGGAACTGCGTGTAGTCGGTGGCGTGCCGGTCGGCATCGGCGGTGGCCGGGTCGCGCGGGTCGCTGCCGGCGATGGCGGTGAGCACGATGGCCGCGTCGGTGACGTCGCGCGCGATCGGGCCGGCCGTGTCCTGGCTGTGGCTGATCGGCACGATGCCGGCGCGGCTGACCAGGCCCACGGTGGGCTTGATGCCGACCACGCCGTTGGCCGCGGACGGGCAGATGACCGAGCCGTTGGTTTCGGTGCCGATGGCCACCGTGGCGAAGCCGGCGGCCACTGCCGCGGCCGAGCCGGCACTGGAACCGCAGGCGCTGCGGTCGAGCACGTACGGGTTGCGCGTCAGCCCGCCGC
>CAZMMO010000317.1:0-2866 GCA_964567365.1 uncultured Rhodanobacteraceae bacterium
ACTTGCCGGCATTGGTGTAGCCGACCAGGGCCACTCGCGGCACCGTGTTGCGCAGGCGCGCGCGGCGCTGCTGGCGGCGCTGGGCCTGCACCTTTTCCAGCCGCCGCGTGAGCTGCCGGACACGGATGCCGAGCAGGCGACGGTCGGTTTCGAGCTGGGTTTCGCCCGGTCCGCGCAAGCCGATGCTGCCGCCGCGCTGGCGCTCCAGATGGGTCCAGCCGCGCACCAGCCGCGTCGACAGGTGACGCAGTTGCGCCAGTTCCACTTCCAGCTTGCCCTCGTGCGAGCGGGCGCGCTGCGAGAAGATGTCCAGGATCAGCCCGGCACGGTCGATCACGCGCACGCCCAGCAACTGCTCCAGGTTGCGCTCCTGCACCGGACTGAGCAGGTGGTCCACCAGCACCAGGTCGGCATCGGTCGCGCGTACACACTCGGCCACCTCCTCGGCCTTGCCGGTGCCGATGTAATAGCGCGGGCTGGGCACGGCCACGCGCGCCGGCACACGCCCGAGCACCTCGGCCCCGGCCGAAGTCGCCAGTTCGGCAAATTCCTCGGCACGCCGCGCGGCGGCTTCGCCGGCGCGCGGCTGCGGCAGCACCAGGACGGCGCGTTCGCCTTTTTTCTGTCGATCAAACAGGAGGATCAACCTTCGTCATGCAATCCGGGCCGGTCATTGTAGCGCGCGCGCCCGCATGGCCTGCCCGGTTCAGGCGGTCTCCGCCTCGACCTGGTTTTCGTGGGGGGCCGCGTCGTGCCCGCCGAGGCGTACATTGCGCGCCGGCACCACGGTGGAAATGGCGTGCTTGTACACCATCTGGCTGACCTGGTTGCGCAACAGCACCACGAACTGGTCGAACGATTCGATCGTGCCCTGCAACTTGATGCCGTTGACCAGGTAGATGGCCACCGGCACGCGCTCGCGGCGCAACGCATTCAGAAACGGATCCTGCAACGATTGTCCCTTGGACATGATTGTTCTTCACTCCCGGGAAAGCCTTCCCCTGTGGGCGGTTCGGCGCTCCCTAGCAACGGCGGCCGGAGAATTGATGTCGTCCCTGTTCGAACCACATCCCGGCCCAATGGACCCGTTTTGCCTGCACCCCCCATGCAACCGAACGGGCCCCCGCGCCAAGCTTAACCAATTTTAAATCGCACGCAAATAGGCTTCCGCCGATTACCGCTCCACGAAGCGCGCCACGGCCCGGACCGCACGTTCGCGGACACCCTCCGCGCCCGCATCCAGCCAGCGCGCATCCAGTTCGGCGCGCAGCCAGGTGATCTGGCGCTTGGCCAGTTGCCGGGTGGCCGCCACGGCCCGCTGACGGAACCGCGCCATGTCGCATTCGCCGGCCAGAAACTGCCACGCCTGGCGGTAGCCCACGGCGCGCAATGCCGGCAGCGCCGGCGACAGGTCGCCGCGCGCGCGCAGGCGCCGCACCTCGTCGACGAAACCCGCCTCCAGCATGGCATCGAAACGCGCGGCGATCGCCCGGTGCAGGGCGCTCCGGTCGCCCGGCACCAGCGCCAGCTTCAGTACCCTCCACTCCAGCCGGGCGGCTCCCGCGGTACCCTGCTGGTCGGTAAGTGTCCGCCCGCCGATCCGGATCACCTCCAGCGCCCGCTGGATGCGCTGCGCATCGCGCGGACCGATACGCCGGGCGGCCGCGGGATCCAGGCGGGCCAGGCGGGCGTGCAGTGCCGGCCAGCCCTGCTCCCGGGCCTCGCGCTGCAATTGTTGCCGCAGACCCGGGTCGGCCGCCGGCAGCGGCGACAAGCCACGCTGCAGGGCGCGGAAGTACAGGCCGGTGCCACCCACCAGCAAGGGCACCCGGCCGCGGGCCGTCGCCGCGCGCATGGCACGCAACGCGTCGGCACGGAAATCGGCGGCGGAATACGGCTGCGCGGGGTCACGGATGTCCACCAGCGCGTGCGGGTACCGCGCCCGCATCCCGGCCTCGGGCTTGGCCGTGCCGATATCCAGGCCGCGGTACACCAGCGCCGAATCCACGCTGACCAGGGCCAGCGGAAAACGATCGGCCAGCGCGCAGGCCAGCGCCGTCTTGCCCGAGGCGGTGGGCCCCATCAGGAAAACGGCAAGCGGTCGGCGGTCGGCGGGCATGAAAGGTTCCGGGACAAGGGACAGCGGGTGCCATCGTATCCAGAAAACGCCTCGCGCGAAGGACCGGGCCTCCATGCGGCGGCTTCCGCACGGCCCGCTTCGCCGGGGCTGGATGCAAGCGCGGCCCCACCACCCGCGCATGCGCGCGTGCGATAATCGGACAGTTTCGAGGAACTTCGGACAGAGGCGTGGCATGTCGCAGACGATGAAGGCGCTGGTCAAGCGCGAAGCCGCCGAGGGCATCTGGATGGAGCAGGTGCCGATACCGGAGATCGGCCCCAACGAAGTGCTGGTCAAGGTGGACCGGACCGCCATCTGCGGTACCGACCTGCACATCTACAAGTGGGACGCATGGAGCCAACGCACCATCCAGCCGGGCCTGGTGATCGGCCACGAGTTCGTCGGTCGCATCGTCGAACTGGGCTCGGCAGTCGGCAACTACCACGTCGGCGACCGGGTTTCGGCCGAGGGCCATATCGTGTGCGGCCACTGCCGCAACTGCCGCGCCGGGCGCCCGCACCTGTGTCCGCACGCCATCGGCATCGGCGTCAACCGCAATGGCGCATTCGCCGAATATGTGGCCGTCCCGGCCAGCAACCTGTGGCCGATTCCCCACTCGATCCCGTCCGAACTGGCGGCCTTTTTCGATCCCTACGGCAACGCCACCCACTGCGCGCTGGAATTCGACCTGGTCGGCGAGGACGTGCTGATCACCGGCGCCGGCCCCATCGGCATCATCGCCGCCGG